>DAITOW010000218.1:0-5356 GCA_036833965.1 Oleiphilaceae bacterium | reverse complement strand
AATGCCCTTGCTGCAGAGGTCCGTGGTATCAAGGCAAACAAAAAGGGTATCAATGCCTACCGTGCTTCCGATTAATTGGCATTTTTAGATGATGGAAACCGACAAAAATTTGAACATTTTTGACGGTTTCTTTTATTTCCAAGCAGTAATGACAATTTATTGACTAATTGCGAAGTAGAAGCTTTAATTGTTTCCATACATTCGCATTCTCAAGCGTTCCTACATAACAAGCCCTGAGCAGACTTGGGGTAAATAATAAAGGGCTTTATTCATGTCTCAGGATACGAGCGTTTTGGTCATCAGTGATGACCATGATGTGCTTCGTGATATTACCGTTATTTTGAAGTTCCTTGGTGAAATCGTTGTGCCAGCTGCCACCTCCGATTGGCAATCCGGGCATCAAACTTTGTTGAATATTGATGTGTCGGGTAGCGAGCCTAAAGTCGGAGCTGTCATTCTGGACACTCAAGTGGGTGTTGCAAGTGAGATTGTCGCTCAGCTTGATGAGGCGAATGATTCGGTACCAGTTTTGGTTATCGGAGATGTTGCTGAGCTCGAATTGGATGAAGTTCTGAAAAAGAAAGTCATTGCCAGTCTTGAGCGTCCCCTTGAGTACAACAAAACCATCGATAGCCTCTATCGAGCCCAGCTATATAGAGATCAGTTCTCAACGAATCGAAAACGTGGTCACCAGCGTGAGGCCGAACTGTTTCGAAGTTTGGTCGGAACGAGTCGCTCCATTCAGGAAGTTCGTTCCTTGATGGGGCAGGTGGCAGATAAAGATGTCAGCGTTTTGATTACAGGTCAGTCCGGCACGGGGAAGGAGGTTGTTGCGCGCAACCTGCACTACAACTCGCACCGGCGCGATGCACCGTTTGTGCCGGTGAATTGTGGGGCGATTCCTGCAGAATTATTGGAGAGTGAGCTCTTCGGCCACGAAAAGGGCGCTTTTACTGGCGCGATCACGGCACGTTCCGGTCGCTTCGAGCTTGCAGAGGGCGGCACGCTATTTCTTGATGAGATAGGAGATATGCCTTTAAACATGCAGGTGAAGATCTTGCGGGTGTTGCAAGAGAAAACCTATGAGCGTGTTGGTGGCACCAAGACGATTCCGACCGACGTAAGGATTATTGCTGCGACACACAAAGATCTCGAAAGCATGATTGAGGAAGGTACGTTCAGGGAAGATCTTTACTATCGTCTGAATGTTTTCCCGATTGAAATGCCCGCATTAAAAGATCGTGAAGAAGATATTCCTCTGTTAATCAATGAGCTTATCTCCAGAATGGAAACTGAAAAGAGGGGCTCTATTCGATTCAACTCTGCCGCGATTTTAAGTTTGTGTCGACATGAGTGGCCAGGTAATGTGCGAGAGCTTGCTAATTTGGTAGAGCGTTTGGCGATCATGCATCCCTATGATGTGATCGGGGTAAAGGAGTTGCCGCAGAAATATCGTCATGTTGAGGTCGAGGATGAGTTTCTCGAGAGTGAGGATACGGCAACACAGGTTCGAGGTTTGGCTGGAGTAGATTCTCCCGCACTGTTACCGATTAACGGTATCGATTTGAAAGAGTACCTGGCAAGTTTGGAAAAATCGCTTATTCGTCAGGCTCTCGATGAATCTTCCGGTGTCGTTGCCAGAGCTGCGGAGCGTCTTCGTATCCGCCGTACAACCCTGGTAGAGAAAGTGAGAAAATACGATCTGAGTAATTGATAGGGATCGTTTTTTCACGTTTTTAGCAGAAGACAGAAAAATGACATACAAGGCCAGGCCGCCCAAGCCTGGCTTTTTTACGACAAAAAAACGTCACCCTAGTGTGTTAATCTACTTTAGTAAAGCGCTATAAATTACTGAAAAATATAGGTTATTGCTTTTTGGCGTGCTTTCTGCAGAACCCTGTTCGAATTAGCTTCTATTTCGAACACGGGAATGCTCATGGCGATAACTGGCAGTACAAAACAGCAAGCACAGTATGCAGCGAAGCAGTCGTCCGCGATTGATCTGAGCTTGCATGATCTCGTTGAACGCGTCTCTGATGACGAAGGTTCGTCAAATGTATTGTCCCTTGATTCTGTTCAATCTTCCACTTACCGAGAGCTCGAAGAGCGTGTCGTCGCTCTAAAATGCGAGTTGTCGGTTGCCGAGTCAAATACCGCCCAACAGGAAAAAGAGAAGAAAGCGCTTGAGCATCGTCATTCCGCGCTGCTGGAAGTTTTACCAGCAGGGGTGGTCGTTCTTGATGGGAAAGGGTTTATCAGCGAATACAATCCCGCAGCGGTAGAGCTTTTGGGAGAGCCGCTGGAAGGTGAGCGTTGGTTAGATGTGATTAACCGTTGTTTCGCGCCAAAGCATGATGATGGACATGAAGTGTCCTTAAAAGATGGCCGAAGACTGCATATCAAGACGCGCTCTTTGAAATCGGGCGATGGCCAGCTGATTTTGTTAAGTGATTTGACCGAAACGCGAGCCTTGCAAGAGCGCGTGAGTCGCACTGAACGTCTTGGCTCGTTAGGGAAGATGGTGGCAAGCCTGGCGCATCAGATTCGTACACCTTTATCGACAGCAATGCTTTACGCCGGACATTTACGTCGCCCTGAAATGGACGAGGAAATGCGTATCGATTGCGCAGAGAAATTGCTGTCCCGTTTGGCGCATTTGGAACATCAGATTAGAGACATGCTGGTGTTTGCGAAAGGAGAGACTCGCCTTGCAGAGCAGGTGAGTGTTAGTCAATTTTTCGAAAGCTTGCGCGCTGCAGCGGCACCGTTACTCGACAAGCATCAGGTCAAAGCTGTTTGGCACAATGAATCAAAGGGTCAAATACTATGTAATCAGGAGACCCTGGTGGGTGCCTGCATGAACCTCATCAATAACAGCATTGAGGCGCACGAGAGCCAGAGCGATAAGCAGCAACTTGAAATCAGCATTGAGTCTATTGATGCAGAAGGGCGCTTTGCATGTATTCAGATTTGTGACAATGGCCCAGGCATTCCGCGAAGCATTGAAAAGAAAATTCATGAGCCATTTTTTACAACGAAATCACAGGGGACCGGCCTCGGTCTGGCGGTAGTTCAGGCTGTCATAAAAGCACATAAAGGTCAGTTTTCACTGCGTTCAGGAAAAGAGGGGGCGGTAGCTACAATTCTTATCCCCCTGTTCAAACCTGAACATTCTCCACTCAAATCGACGCTAGCCAGAGAGGTGTAACGATGAGCACGCCAAATGTATTAATTGTTGAGGATGATCGTGAGTTGCGCGAAGCATTGTGCACAACGCTTCAACTGGCAGGGATGAAGTATTTTGAAGCTGACTGTGCCGAGAATGCCTTGGTCGCATTGGATAAGCGCAATTTCGACATCGTTGTCAGTGATGTAAATATGCCCGGAATGAGTGGGCATGAACTGCTTGCACAAGTGAAATCAAAAGTCCCCGGTCTGCCGATGATGCTGATTACAGCCTTTGGCCAGATAAAGGACGCTGTTGATGCGATGCAGGCTGGTGCTGACGATTACCTGGTGAAACCTTTTGAGCCGCAAACGCTCATCGAGTCCATCGAGCGTATTGTGGGTGGAAACCAGAACACAGAGATTAGTGATGAGCCGGTTGCCAGCTCGGCGTTTACCAAAGAGTTTTTCAAAGTGGCGCGTAAAGTGGCCAAAACCGAATCGACAGTGATGATTTCGGGTGAGAGTGGAACAGGTAAAGAAGTTCTCGCACGCTACATCCATCGCCATTCTCCCAGAAAGAACAAGCCTTTCGTTGCGATTAACTGCGCTGCAATTCCGGAAAACATGCTGGAGGCGATGCTGTTTGGCCATGAGAAAGGCGCATTTACCGGTGCTTACAACAGCTCACCTGGTAAGTTCGAACAGGCCAATGGTGGAACCTTGTTGCTGGACGAGGTTTCGGAGATGGATCTCGGATTACAGGCCAAGCTTCTGCGTGTGTTGCAAGAGCGCGAAGTCGAAAGGGTCGGTGGAAAAAAACCTATCAAGCTTGATGTTCGGGTATTGGCGACCACGAACCGGGCGCTTCAATCATATGTTGCAGCAGGCAAGTTTCGTGAAGACTTGTTCTATCGCTTGAGTGTGTTTCCGATGGCTTGGAAACCTCTCCGTGAGCGACGCGATGATATCCTGCCAATTGCTGAAAGGCTGCTCCAGGTACATGCGACAAAAATGCGTCGCGGTGAGATGCAGCTTACGCCTCAGAGCAAGCAGTTACTGATGAATTATCCGTGGCCAGGCAATGTCCGTGAGCTCGATAACGCCATTCAGCGGTCCCTGATTCTTGCTGATGGCAATATTATTGAGGCTTCGGATTTTATTCTTGAGATGCCCACCGCGACTCCTCTGGAAAGAAGCGTGACAACGGTGAGCTATGACGAAGTGATTACTGTGCCAGAGCATGACTCTGGTTACCTTGCGGATCCTGTCGAAACCGAAGAGCCTCCGCAAAGTCTTTATGTTGATATTGATTCGAGTGCTCTGAACAAGGATCTGAAGCAGCGGGAGTTTCAGATCATCATTGACACCTTGCGTGAGGAGGGTGGCAAGAAAAAACAGACTGCCGAGCGTTTGGGTATTAGCCCACGAACATTGCGCTACAAGTTGGCGCAGATGCGAGACCTTGGCATCGATGTTGCTTCAGAGGTAGCAGCATAGTAAAAAGCGTCAATTCTTTGATGTCTCTTTTGTATCTCTGACTAAATTTTGAGTCCTACCTCAAAATGCTATTTTAGTTTGTCAATCTGCTGATATTCGGGGCCTTTAGGCCCCATTTTTTTTGTCTGCGCTTTTACTTCCAGCGGCGCAATAAAAATCCCCTCTATCTCGCTGCTTCTGGCCTGCTTTGTGCATTAGTCATAACTAACGATTTACACGCGACAAAAAGTTGACGCACTAATACGGGAGGCGCTTATGTCGGGAATCAACTCAGTGACTGGCAGAGCAGATATTTCACAAGTACTGGCGGAGATGCGTAATCTACGCAGCCAAATTCAATCCGCATCGGAGCTAAAACCCGAGATCTCGCCGACGCGTATCGATTCGACCAATAAAGTCTCCGAAGTTCCGAAATTTAGCGATCTTTTGTCCAGCGCGGTTAATGGTGTTAATGAAGCACAAAAAGCTTCTAGCGCTCTTAAAACTGCTTACGAGCAGGGTGATCCGAGCGTCAGTATTACCCAGGTGATGATCCAGTCGCAGAAAGCCTCCGTTGCTTTTGATGCGGTAACACAAGTACGTAATCGGGTTGTAAAAGCGTACGAAGAAATCATGAAAATGCCTGTATAAATGGCGTCGTTTTTAGATTCAGAGCGTGGCAGCGAACATGAGTGAAGCAACAGTACCAGCA
>DAITOW010000217.1:0-5399 GCA_036833965.1 Oleiphilaceae bacterium | reverse complement strand
GCACGATTAAACGAACTCATTGTTCGATAACCAATATCCATTGCGATATTCTGAATTGGTGCATCAGGCTCTCGAAGCAGAGAAGAACATGCCTCCTCGATTCGAAGTTGATTTATGTAGTCACTAAAATTTCGATACCCCAAACGCTCATTGATCAACTTTCGCAAGCGATACTCGGGAACCTCCAGTTTTCGCGCAAGGGATCTCAATGTTAGGGTTTCGTGGCGATAGTAACCAAGCATCATCAACGCCTCCAGGGAACGAGACAGAATTTTTTGCTCATCTTCACCTTCAGAAGGACTGACCAGCTTTAGACTAGGCTGACCTTGCTCATGCTCGCTAATTGCTTTTCCTGGCGAAACTGCCTCCATCAGCAACTCTTTTCTGGTGAACAGCATCAAATATGAACATAAGAGACTGCAAAGCGCGACGACTACTAGCGGCACCTCATCCCCGAGACCAAAATTCAGTGAAATAGTCACGACCAGAGAAGTGGCACCAAGCACACATAACATATACGCTCGTAATTTTCGACGGCCTTCCACCAGGTCACCGTTCCAGCCGGAGAGCACCGCATAAACGCCACCACAGATGACAAGATACTCGAAGTACTGGGGCGTTTGCCAAAAAACAGCATGCAATAAACCACTCGTTTGATCTTCGGCACCAAATGGGCGTGCCAGAGCCGGCGCCAAAAAACTGATCACAGCAACAGGTAAAAGAACCCTCTGTTTAGCCGGGGACTCAGAGAACCCTAAAATACAGATCCCCCAAAACAATGCTGGCAAGGTTGTCATCAAGTCTCCTGCCAACCACTTCCAATGATCAGGGAGGTAGTCGTGAACCAAAAAAGCACTTGCCGCGACCAATAAACCCAGAAACAACTTTCCAACCAAGAGTTGTCGATAGTCTCTTAGAACACTTAAAAAAATAGTTGTAATACAACCCAGACAAAATCCAGTGAGCATCATTGTTTTAAAACAGTCCCGTCTAGTTTTTCGTTATAGTGGTGATGAATAATTGGTTGGTGGCCCGAGAGGTCAAATTGCGGCCGTCGTTTTCTGGTCAAACAATATACTCTTCCCGACCGAATTTAACGTGATTAATGCCTCAAAGCCACTAGAAGCAAGATGATGACACCGATAAGATTGTTAGTTATTCGCAAACAGAACATAGATCAAAACAGACTTGCATCAAACAAATGAGGTGACTTATGAGTAGCCAAAACCGGAGTTTTTCAAGCTTCTCGGAGTTCTATCCGTACTACTTGTCCGAACATGCAAACCTGACCTGCAGGAGACTGCACTTTATCGGTAGCACACTGGTACTAGCAGTTTTACTCTATTCGATAGTCACTCAACAATGGCCGTTGCTTTGGCTATTGCCCATCCTGGGCTACGGTTTCGCATGGGTAGGACATTTCTTCTTTGAAAAAAACAAGCCCGCCACCTTCAAGTATCCATTCTACAGTCTGATGGGAGACTGGGTGATGTATAAAGACATATTAATGCGGAAGATTCCGTGGTAGCGAGTGAGATAACGATGCACTTAACAGGCAAAACGCCCAATATAGCAACTCTCGTCTCCTCACACCGTAAAGACCCGTCGCTGATAAGGGCCACCATCGAACAGTCTTTCGCCCGTATTGATCACTTTAATCCTGCAATTAACGCGATCATTCAAGACTATCGCACCAGTGCTATCGAACGTGCTGGTTATCTCGAACATAACGCTGACAAGCTAGAGGCATTGCCGCTTTTCGGTGTCCCGGTAACCATCAAGGAATCTTTTGCTTACAAAAGTTCTCCTACCACGTTGAATTTCCCTCCGTTAAAAAACCACAAACCCGAAGAGTGCTCCATCCTCGCACAGCGACTTGAGGAAGCTGGCGCAATCATTATTGGCAAAACAAACGTGCCAACAATGCTCGCAGATTGCCAAAGCTTTGGGCCCTTGTACCCAACGGCTTGCAACCCTTTCGATACGAACAGAACGCCCGGTGGCAGTACCGGAGGCGGAGCTGCCAGCCTCGCAGCAGGGTTTGCCTTTGCGGAAATCGGCAGTGACATTGGAGGCTCAATCAGAAACCCTGCCAATTTTTGTGGCGTATTTGGCCTGAAACCAACGACGAATGGTCATATTCATGATGGTCATTTCCCTCCTATGCCAAACAAAGGGAATGGCTTCACTGCCTTAAACAGTACTGGGCCGCTCGCAAGGTCAATGGCCGATCTAAAAGCCATCTATGACGTTTGCTATCAGCCACTGCCCCAATACCAACAATATCTCAAGGTTAGCACCTCGTGTGCTCGGCACAACGAACTGGGCGGATACAGAGTTGCCTACTTTGACTCCCTTAAAAGTGTTCACTGCTCAAAAGCAACATCTCGAGGACTAAACAAAGTAATAAAGTCACTGGAGAATGCGGGAGCCACTGTGACGAGAATTCACCTCGATGACGAACTGGTAGAGCGCATCCTGGCTTGCTGGGTCAAGATCTTTGGGTTTGTTTGTGGCCAGGACTTCCCCTGGGCAATACGCAAGGTAATGCAACTGAAGTTTGGACAGGATCTTAAAAAATCAAGCATTGATGCAAAACGCGCTCTTGCTGAAGGCTTGATCATGGATTTTTCCGAATACTCAAAAGCTTTACGGGAACAAAAAGAATGTATTGCCGAGTTTTATAAGTTATTCGACGAATACGATTTTATCCTGTCACCAACGAGCGTCGGACCAGCATTTGAGCATAACCATAAACACAGGCAAATTAACTTTGAAGGAAAAACCTACAATTATACGGACTACTGCTTTTCGTTTGTTATGCCCTACAATCTGCTCGGCTTACCTGTTCTCTGCATACCTTCCGGGCTAGATGAGGATCTCCAACTACCAATCGGAATATCGATTGCCGGCCCTCACTACAGTGAAGAGCAACTCATGCACTTTGGAGCACTTCTCGAAAACGCTGGCTTTGCGTTTGTAGCGCCGCCGTCGGCTTAGACTTTCACCAGAAACGCAACATCGCGCATTTCCCTGACTATCGACTTACTAGTAATCGAAGATATTGTTGATCAGGCGACCAGAGAACCAGAACTGGGCTGCGATTCCAAACGTATCCATCTGGTCATCACCTAACATATAGCGATTCGCATCAAATCGTATTTTCCAACGCTCGTTTACTGTGTAAAGGAGACCTGTACCGAAATATTCATCGATACCTGAAATAGTTTCATAGAGCTCTACTGGGTTACGATCTGGATTTGTCATCGTCATGCGAGAGTAACGGGACCCGTCCCAACGCAATATCCCCAACTTCAAATTCCACTCGAGGCTATCGGTAATTTTTGGCGAATATTGAAAATGTAAAAACCAGCCTTCGGCTTTTACATCAGTTTTCATGTCGAGCGTTGATGAACTCGAATCTCCCTCATAACGACCATGGGTCTTACCAAAGTCGATATACCCCCACTCCCAATCCCAATCTGGTGCAGAGCTGACGCCCATATAAATACGCTTGCCATGCCCTGCATCATCAAACGTCAACCTTCTCTGATCCTCAAGGGTGCCCCTACCTTCAAGCAGAAATGTGGTAGTAGCTATAAGGTCTTTCTCGGACACAAGCTCAGAACGCGTTGCGAAAACGTCAACCCCCCCATAGTAAGGCTGACCTTCGCCTGCTGCGTTAACAAGACTAATTGGTGAAAAAACCAGAACGGCGATGATTTGAAACAAGCGCTTCATTGAGCGTATAAACTCCCTTTGATTTGCGCAAAAGTATACTGAAGAGACGCGAGCAAAAACGTGCTCAGGCGCATACAACATGGCTTTTTTTGAAGTTATTCCTGCTCATAGCGCTTTTTAGAGGCGCTCTGATTCAGCTCTCGCAGGTGATTCATGCGATCACGAATCTTGATCTCCAAACGACGCTCGACATGTTGATATAATTTGGTTTGATCAAGTTCTTCTGGGAAATAGTTCGCCCCGGCAGCAAACGGACCCGGCTCATCATGCGCATATCGATATTCAAGCCCCATCCCGTGATCTTTCATCAATTTAGTCGGGGCATTGCGAAGATGCATTGGAACATCCCGATGCCGGTCCTCCCGAACGAATGCCTTGCTTGCCTTGTATGCCGAATAAACCGCGTTGCTCTTTGGCGCAACAGCCAGATAAACAACCGCCTGTGCCAGAGTTAGCTCGCCCTCTGCCTGCCCAAGGCGCTCAAGCACATCCCAGGCATTTATCGCGATCTCGAGCGCGCGGGGATCTGCATTGCCTATGTCTTCACTCGCCATCCTGACAACACGTCGCGCAATGTAAAAAGGATCACACCCGCCTTGCAGCATACATTGCATCCAGTACAAGGAAGCGTCAGGGTCTGAGCCTCGCACAGCCTTGTGCAAAGCAGATATCTGCTCATAGAACAGATCGCCACCCTTGTCGAAACGCTTGAGGCTTGTTTGCATTATTGCAACGAGAGTATCTTCCGTGATGATCTTTTGACCATCACTATCCTCAGCCAGATCAACTGCGAGCTCAAGAAAATTAAGTAAGGTTCGAGCATCTCCATTACATGACCGCACTAAAGCGCTACGCAACGCCACGGGAAACGATATTTGCAGACCTGCAAACCCTTCCGAATGTGTAAGCGCCTTATCAATCAAAGCTTCTAGCGCCTGATCGTCTAAGGCATTCAGAACGTAAACTCGCGCGCGTGATAACAAGGCATTATTTAATTCAAACGAAGGGTTCTCAGTAGTCGCTCCAACGAAAACAAAGGTACCGTCCTCGATATATGGCAGGAAGGCATCCTGCTGGGCCTTATTGAATCGGTGCACTTCATCCACAAATAGAAGCGTAGGTCGACCACTGGCAGCCATAACACCTTTTGCACTTTCAACAGCAGACCTGATTTCCTTTACGCCACCTAGCACGGCAGAAATCGCCACAAAATTCACATCAAAATGATTCGCAAGAAGTCGGGCAAAACTTGTCTTGCCGACACCAGGCGGCCCCCATAAAATCATGGAATGTAATATCTTCTGATCTATCGCTTTGCGCAGCGGACCACCCTCACCGAGAAGGTGCTGCTGACCGAGATACTCATCAATATATTTGGGGCGAAGTCGCTCCGCTAGAGGGCGATAGGCGTTGTGCTGTGCAAACAAATCATCCATACCCAAAACACAACCTGGATCAATCGGTTTGACGGATAATGTCAGTGCCTTCGGGCAATTCAGGCTTGAAATCGGAGGGCTTCAAACCGGAATTAACATAAGTCTGGATAAAGCTGATCGTAGTGTCCTGACCAAGTGAGTCGCTAATCCGCAGATCGCTTATTTTGCCACCTTTAAAACGCACGCGAAGCACTTCAAACAAGCTGCCATCCTCTATCGGGA
>DAITOW010000216.1:0-5452 GCA_036833965.1 Oleiphilaceae bacterium | reverse complement strand
TGGCCGGCATAATCGTCCAGAAGGCTTCGGTGTTTTTCTTTGACCAGGAGGCTCTGGTGTTCATGCTGGCTATGGACGTCAATCATCTGTTCGCCTAGCTCTTTAATGTCGCTGAGCGGGCTAGGTTGCCCGTTAATATATGCTTTGGAACGGCCTTCCGCTGTTATGACTCTGCGAAGAATGCATTCATCGTCGCTATCAAGATCATGTTCTTCTAACCATGCCTGTGCGTTGGGGATTTCTGACACGTCAAAGCTTGCGCAAATCTCAGCCTTTTTTTCGCCATGACGAACCATGCCAGAGTCTGCCCTGTCTCCAAGAGCCAGGCCGAGTGCGCCTAGCAGGATGGATTTTCCCGCGCCGGTTTCTCCGGTAAGGACGGTCATGCCGCCATGGAGGTCTATTTCAATTTCACTTGCGATGGCGAAGTTTTTGATGCTGAGGTGATTGAGCATAACGAGCGTCGATAAAACTGATGGATTGGACGAGTTTAAATGGCGATGCCTCTGGTGGTAAAGCGGCAAACGGTGTTTGGGCAAAAAAATTAGACACATTGATTTCTAGCCCTTGAAAAATAATTCGCTGCCCCCACTTCGACAAGCATCAGGCTGGGATGTCCCGGCGAACCCATGTTTTGAAATGTATTTGAGGGGATGCACGTGAGTGTTGAACAGAACAATCCGGAAAACCAACAAGAAGAATTGACTGCCGAAGTGGAGGCATCGCAGCAGGCTGAAGCAGAGTTTGCAGAGCAGGCGTCTACAGAAGGCGAGCAAGCCGATAGCGAAAACTGGAAAGCAAAAGCCGAGGTGTTGGCAAATGAACTCGCTTCTTTAAAGGACGCTGCAGTGCGCGCCCAGGCAGAGGCGCAGAATATTCGTCGTCGTGCGGAGCAGGACGTTGAAAAGGCACATAAGTTTGCGCTGGAGAAGTTTGCTAAAGAGTTGCTTCCTGTGATCGATGGCTTGGAAAAAACGGTTGAAGCGGAACTGGCAGCAGGTAATGAATCAACGCCACTTCGAGAAGGTGTTGAAATGACGATGTCGATGTTGTTGAGCTCGATTGCCAAATTTGGCGTTGAGCAGGTGGATGCCGTTGGTTCAACGTTTGATCCGGCCCTGCATGAGGCAATGAGCATGGTGGAATCTCCGGATGCTGAATCGAATACGGTAATCGCAGCGATGCAAAAAGGTTACACCCTGAACGGACGCCTTATTCGCCCGGCAATGGTGATCGTAGCCAAGTAATTCGAGCCGGCATTAGCAACGAGCTGTCGTTAGCAAAAACAGACTTAAAAATAGCGAAATAAATAACGTGGGGTGCTTGAAAAAGAAACAAGCACCCATACATAAAGAACATAGGTTGAACAGGGCCGATTCAAGGCTCAAATGTTTAAAAAGTTTAGAGAGTGGAGTGAATCAATGGGCAAGATCATTGGAATTGACTTAGGTACAACAAATTCATGTGTTGCTGTTCTTGATGGCGGCAAAGCTAAGGTTATTGAAAACGCAGAGGGCGATCGTACCACGCCATCGATTATTGCGTTCAGTGACGACAACGAAACGTTGGTAGGTCAGCCTGCCAAGCGTCAGGCTGTAACCAATCCAACCAATACATTGTTTGCGATCAAGCGTCTGATTGGTCGTCGTTTTGAAGACGATGTCGTTCAAAAAGATATCCAGATGGTGCCTTACAAAATCTGCAAAGCAGATAATGGCGATGCTTGGGTTGAAGTGAAGGGCGACAAGAAAGCGCCACCTCAGATTTCAGCTGAAGTTCTTAAAAAGATGAAGAAAACAGCAGAAGATTATTTGGGTGAGGCGGTAACAGAAGCGGTTATTACTGTTCCTGCGTACTTCAATGATTCGCAGCGCCAGGCAACAAAAGATGCCGGTAAAATTGCGGGTCTTGATGTTAAGCGTATCATCAACGAGCCGACTGCAGCTGCGTTAGCGTATGGCCTAGATAAGAGCCAGGGCGACTCTACTATTGCTGTATACGATTTGGGTGGTGGTACCTTCGATATCTCTATCATCGAGATCGCTGATGTAGATGGTGAGAAGCAGTTTGAAGTACTAGCGACCAATGGTGATACCTTCCTTGGTGGTGAGGACTTTGACCTTGTATTGATTAACTACTTGGCTGATCAGTTCAAGAAAGATTCCGGAATGGATCTGAAAGGCGATCCTTTGGCAATGCAGCGTCTGAAAGAAGCGGCGGAGAAAGCCAAAGTTGAGCTTTCAAGCTCGCAGCAAACGGACGTTAACTTGCCTTACATCACGGCAGATGCGTCTGGTCCAAAACACTTGAACGTCAAGCTGACCCGTTCGAAGCTGGAGTCTCTTGTTGAGGATTTGGTTATCCGCAGCTTGGAGCCATGTAAGATTGCGTTGAACGATGCTGGTCTAAGCGCTTCTGAAATCGATGACGTTATTTTGGTTGGTGGTCAGACGCGTATGCCTCTGGTTCAGGCCAAGGTGAAGGAGTTCTTCGGTAAAGAGCCACGTCGTGACGTGAACCCTGATGAAGCGGTAGCAATGGGTGCTGCAATTCAGGCGGCGGTATTGGCGGGTGATGTTAAAGACGTATTGCTTCTTGACGTAACGCCTTTGACGCTTGGTATTGAAACTATGGGTGGTGTGGCGACACCGTTGATTGAAAAGAACACAACGATTCCAACCAAGAAATCGCAAGTGTTCTCAACGGCAGAAGACAACCAGACAGCGGTGACGATCCACGTTGTTCAGGGTGAGCGTAAGCAGGCAAGCCAGAACAAATCGCTTGGTCGATTTGATTTGGCAGACATCCCGGCAGCAGCGCGCGGTATGCCTCAAATCGAAGTAACCTTCGATATCGATGCAAACGGTATCTTGAACGTGTCTGCAAAAGACAAGGCGACGGGTAAAGAGCAGTCTATCGTGATCAAGGCATCTTCAGGTTTGTCTGATGAAGAGATCGAGAGCATGGTGAACGATGCCGAAGCGAATGCTGAGGCAGATCGCAAGTTCGAAGAGCTTGTTACTGCGCGAAATCAGGGCGACCAAATGGTACATGCGACCAAGAAGACGCTAGAAGAAGCTGGTGACAAAGCGACAGCTGAAGAGAAGTCAGCGATTGAAAGTGCAATTGCGGAACTTGAAGATGCGCTGAAAGGCGATGACAAAGACGCGATTGAAGCGAAAACGCAGGCATTGACAGAAGCTTCGTCTGGTCTTGCCCAGAAGCTTTATGCTGAACAGGCTGAAGGCGCTGCGGCAGCTGGCGGTCAGGAGCAAGGCCAGTCTCAAGCTGGTGACGATGTCGTCGATGCAGAGTTTGAAGAAGTAAAAGACGACAAGAAGTAAGCATTCGTGCTTAGTCGGTTTATTCAAACTGTACGTTAACTTTAACGCGGAAGCTTCGACTTCCGCGTTATCGTATCTAGCCTGCTTTGATTGCCAGGCCTGGAAGCGAAGAGAATTGGTGAAATACTCATGTCAAAAAAAGATTTCTACGAAGTCCTAGGTGTTGAGCGCTCCGCCGACGATAAGGAAATCAAAAAAGCCTATCGTCGTCTTGCGATGAAATATCATCCGGATCGAAATCCCGATGACGCGGAATCTGAAGCAAAATTCAAAGAAGCGACTGAGGCTTACGAGGTTCTTTCCGACTCGCAGAAAAAAGCTGCTTATGACCAGTATGGCCATGCAGGCGTTGATCCGAACGCGGCAGGAGGTTTTTCTGGCGGCGGTAGTGGCAGCTTTAGCGACATCTTTGGCGATGTTTTCGGGGATATTTTTGGTGGCGGAGGCGGTCGTGGTGGTCATCGCACCGCGCGTGGCGCAGACCTGCGCTACAACCTTGAGCTTGATTTGGAAGATGCGGTGCGAGGCAAGGAAGTAAAAATCCGTGTGCCGACGCAAGTGACCTGTAAGCCATGTAATGGCTCTGGCGCCGCGAAGGGTTCTTCGCCTGAGACCTGTACGACGTGTCGTGGTCAGGGTCAGGTGCGGATGCAACAGGGCTTTTTCAGCGTCCAGCAAACCTGTCCGCAATGTCGGGGTCAAGGTCAGTTTATCAAAGATCCATGTCCTTCATGTCACGGAATGGGTGTGCAGGAAGAGAACAAAACGCTTTCTGTTAAAGTGCCTGCTGGCGTTGATACGGGAGACCGGATTCGCCTTGCTGGAGAAGGGGAAGCTGGGACAATGGGTGGTCCAGCCGGAGATCTGTATGTTCAGGTTTCGGTGAAAGAGCATCCGATTTTTGCCCGAGATGGCAGTAATTTGTATTGCGATGTTCCGATTAGTGTCGTGGATGCAGCGCTGGGTGGGGAGTTGGAAGTTCCAACCCTTGATGGACGGGTCAAATTGAAGATTCCTCCAGAAACTCAAAGCGGCAAGATGTTTCGTCTGAGAGGCAAGGGTGTAAAACCTGTTCGAGGCGGCGCAGTGGGTGATTTGATGTGTCGTGTTAACGTCGAGACTCCTGTGAATCTGACGAAAAAGCAGAAAGATTTGTTGCGGGAGTTTCAGGATTCTTTAGACTCAAGCGATGGCAAGAAGCACGCTCCTCAAAAGCACTCCTGGTTTGAAGGTGTGAAGAACTTTTTCGACGATATGAAGCTGTAAACACTCAAGCGCCCGCCTAGCGGGCGTTTTTGTATGGGATGGATGAAGAGATAATGATTAAAGTTGCTGTAACTGGCGCGATCGGGCGTATGGGAAAAATGTTGATTGAGGCTTTGAATCAATCAACTGAGGCTGAATTGTCTGCAGCTATCGTGTTACCCGATAGCTCGGTCATTGGCGCGGACGCCGGTGAGTTGGCGGGGCTGGGTAAGAATGGTGTTGCCATTGTGGGAAGCCTTGCGGAAGTGATCAATGATTTTGATGTATTGATTGATTTCACTGCGCCTGATGCAACGCTCGAGAATGCAAGGCTGTGCGCCGAGCACGGGAAAGGCATAGTGATTGGTACAACCGGGTTTACGCCCGCAGAAGAGGAAGCCTTGTTGGCTAATCAGGCGTCTGCGGCGATCTGTAAGGCGGCGAACTTTAGTACCGGAGTCAATGTTTGTCTGAATCTCCTGAAAAAGGCGGCCGAGATTTTGGGCGACGAGTACGATGTAGAGATTTACGAGGCGCATCATAAGCATAAGGTCGATGCACCATCGGGAACGGCACTTGCCATGGGGCAGTCGGTGGCTGATGGTCTGGGTCGCAATCTTCGTGAAGTCGCTGTTTATGGTCGTGAAGGCCAGACCGGTGCACGCGATAAGCAAACGATCGGCTTTGCGACAGTCCGCGGTGGTGATGTTGTTGGTGATCACACGGTGATGTTTCTGGGAGATGGTGAGCGTGTAGAGATTACGCACAAAGCGTCGAGCCGAATGGCATTTGCAAACGGCGCAGTTCGCGCTGCAGCGTGGTTGGCAGGCCAGAAGCCAGGTCTTTACGAGATGCGCGAGGTT
>DAITOW010000215.1:0-5469 GCA_036833965.1 Oleiphilaceae bacterium | reverse complement strand
ACTCGGGTTGGCAATCTGTTTGAAGCTGGTGAAGCCTGCTTCTTCAAGTTTTTTGGCAGTCGCAGGACCAACGCCCGGTAGTTTGGAGAGGTTAGCTTTAAGGGACTTTTCGACTTTCTTTACGTCCTTTTTAACTTCTTTCTCAACTTTCTTTACTTGCTTGGTAACGGCTTTTTTAGCGGTTTTCGCTTTCGCCGTGACAGTTTTCTTCGCCGCGCTCGCTTTTGCTTTTGCTGTAGCTGGTGCTTTTTTGGCTGGCGCTTTCTTTGCTGCGGCTTTAACAGAAGATTTTGCCTTGGAAACTGTCTTTTTAGCTTTCTTCTTCTCAACACCCAACTTCGACATCAGCTGGTCTTGCAGACTGTTGAACTCCTTCAGACGTTTATCAAGTTCTTTCTGAACACGGCTAATCTCTCGATCGCTAACTTTCTGGATATCTTCCATCAGTTTTTTCATGGGCTCATGAACTTGTGCCTGAAGGGCGTCAATCTGTTTGAAAGCCTCGCTGACCATTTTGTCGAACTGCTTGGATGTGGCTTCAAATTCTTTGTTGATACGTTCTACTACCTTATCGATACCTAACTTGTTTTTTTTGCTCATTGTCTCGCTGGCTCCGGGATGATGTTGCGTAAATGATAAGTTAAATTCTAAGGGCTTTATAACCTTTGGTGGTTGATAAGTATCAAGCCTACCTATCGAAATATACTTGTCTGACTAAGTCATTATAACCACATTAGGCGCTATACAAAGTCTATATAGCCAAGGTGCTAGATAAATACTAGAGGTGAGGCGAGAGTTTGTCGAATTTTGAGCAGGAACAGAAGGGGATGCCTGCGAGAGAACGACTGTAAGGAGTCTGGCACGAACCAAAAACAAAACGGTTCGTGCCAGCCGGTTGCCGTACTAGTCGAGCTTGTCCGAAGCAACGTGATAGGTTGGGTCTTCGATGACGTTCACTTCGACCAGGTTTCCAGCTTTTTCAAGAAGAAGACGGCACTCCGGGCTAAGGTGCTTCAGGTGGAGGGTTTTGCCTGCATTGAGATAGCGTTCTGCCAGTGTGTCGATCGCTTCAAGTCCGCTGTGATCGGCAACGCGCGAGCGCGCAAAATCAACGATAACGTCGTCGTTATCGTCCTGCACATTAAACTGCTCCAGGAAATTGGATATCGATCCGAAGAACAGTGCGCCATCAACTTCATAGAGGGTGCTTCCGGTGTCGGTTTGCTTTTTAACAACCTGAATGTGTTTTGCGTGTTCCCAGGCGAAGACCAGTGCAGAGACAATCACTCCAACCACTACGGCTACCGCCAAATCGGTGACCACAGTAACGCCCGATACAAGTACCAGAACAAACGCATCAGCCTTGGGCACTTTGCGAAGAATACGGAAGCTGGACCATTCGAATGTGCCGATAACCACGATGAACATAACGCCAACCAGAGCGGCTACCGGGATTTGTTCGATCAGGCTTGAGGTAAACAGAATAAAGCAGAGCAGGAACAGTGCAGCAGAAAGACCTGAAAGCCGACCGCGTCCACCCGAGTTCACGTTGATCATGCTCTGGCCGATCATGGCGCAGCCACCCATGCCACCGAAGAAGCCGGTCACCGTATTGGCGACACCCTGGCCGATACATTCCTGATTGCCTTTACCATGGGTTTGCGTAATTTCATCGATCAGACTGAGTGTTAAGAGTGACTCGATCAAGCCGATGGTGGCGAGCACGATGGCATAGGGGAAGATGATCGTCAGTGTTTCCCAAGTAAACGGAACAGATGGGATAGAAAAGCTTGGAAGTCCGCCAGCGATGGATGCCACATCGCCAACCAGGCGCGTATCAATGCCGCCAAAAATAACGATCAAACTGACAACAATGATTGCAGCCAGAGAAGACGGGATAGCCTTGGTGAGCTTGGGCAAGAAGTGGATAATCGCCATTGTGAGTGCGACCAGGCCAAGCATGTTGTACAAGGCAGCACCCTCTAGCCAGGCGATATCAATGATACTGCCCTCAAGTCCTGTTCCGGCAAGCCAGCCCTGTTCGACATCGGACTGACCAAATTGGCCGAGTTGTGCGAGAAAGATAACGATGGCCAAGCCATTTACAAACCCGAGCATAACGGGGTGTGGCACCATCCGGATGAATTTCCCGAGTTTTAAAATGCCCGCGGCAATTTGCAAAATGCCCATAAGAACAACGGTGGCAAAGAGGTATTCAACGCCATGTGCTGCAACCAGCGACACCATCACCACGGCAAGTGCACCGGTTGCACCCGAGATCATTCCGGGTCTGCCGCCAATTAAAGATGTAATCAATCCGACAAGAAAGGCTGCATACAAGCCGACGAGAGGCTCTACACCCGCTACGAATGCGAAGGCGACAGCTTCAGGGACCAGGGCGAGTGCGACAGTAAGGCCGGAGAGCAAATCATTTTTGACGCTCAATTGTCGGCTTGCAGAAATTTCAAACATATCAGATCCATATTCGGGTGGTTAGCGAGCTTTATACCTGAGAGTCGCTCCGATTCTTGAGGCGACTCAGGGCGCGGGATTATAGAGACTGCCCAAGGTGATTACAAACGAGCACCCTGAGCCTGCTCATTCTGAGCGATGATGAGGCTGTGCTTAATCAGTTACAGCCTATTTGTGTTTTCGCGGCGGTAAGCCCGTATGCTGAGTGTGAAAACGGCCCTTTCGCATTTTTGATGTGGCGCTACTTTTCTTGATTTTGGTGTTGCGTGTCTCGCTCTTCGGCTGCGTCGGCGGAATCAAATGCTTTTTGCCATAACCGATCAGGTGCGCTTTACCCATCTCTTTCAAGGCCTCGCGCAGCAATGGCCAGTTGTTTGGGTCGTGATAACGTAAAAATGCTTTATGCAGGCGACGTTGGCGAGCACCTTTGGGTATCGGCATTTTTTCGCTTTTGTAGTCCACACGATGTAGCGGATCTTTCTCCGTGTGGTACATAGCTGTCGCACTTGCCATGGGCGATGGATAGAAATTCTGCACCTGGTCGGCTCTAAAGCCATTTGCCTTCAGCCATAGTGCCAGATTGAGCATATCCTCATTGGTTGTACCGGGATGCGCTGCAATGAAGTAGGGGATCAGGAATTGCTCTTTTCCAGCCTCTTTAGAGAACTTGTCAAACAGTTCCTTGAACCGGTGATAGGTACCCATTCCCGGCTTCATCATCTTTGATAGTGGTCCGGTCTCGGTATGCTCTGGCGCAATTTTCAAATAGCCACCAACATGGTGGGTGACCAGTTCTTTAACGTATTCCGGGTCTTCGACTGCGAGATCGTAGCGAAGGCCGGAAGCAACAAAGATGCGCTTGATGCCGGGTAAGGCTCGGGCGCGACGATACAGGTTAGTTGTTGCCGAATGGTCGGTCTTAAGGTTTTTACAGATCGTTGGATACACACAGGACAGGCGGTGGCACTTGGCATGTATCTCATCGGATTTACAGTTGAGGTGGTACATGTTGGCAGTCGGGCCGCCAAGGTCTGAGATAATGCCGGTAAAGCCAGGGGTTTTATCGCGGATCGCTTCGATCTCACGAATGACAGAGTCTTCGGAACGACTTTGGATCACTCTTCCTTCGTGCTCGGTAATGGAGCAGAACGAGCACCCTCCGAAACATCCTCGCATGATGTTAACCGAGAAACGGATCATCTCATACGCCGGGATGCGCGCATTTCCATAACTGGGATGTGGAACTCGCTGGAAGTTTTGCTCAAAGACCATATCGAGCTCTTCCGTTTCCAGTGGAATGGGCGGCGGGTTCATCCAGACGAAGCGGTCACCATGCTGCTGAACCAGCGTATGCGCATTTGCCGGGTTTGTTTCGATGTGAATAACCCGTGAAGCGTGGGCGTACATGACAGGGTCATTTGAAACTTTTTCAAACGAAGGAAGCCTGATGTACTCTTTTTCGCTGCCGCCAACAGGCCAGAAACGCAAGACATGCGTATCTTCGTCAATTTCACCTGCGCCGTTATTATCGTTGCTATCTTTACTTGCGCAGTTTTCGCCTTTGCCATTCTCACTTGTGTCGATGTAGGGGTTGAGTATTGGGTCAACCTTGCCTGGCTTGTCGAGGCGCGTTGAATCCTTCTCGGACCAATCTTCCGGCAACTCATTCACGACAATCGCTGTGCCGCGAATGTTGGTCATTTCTTTTGGGTCTTCACCGCGAGAGATTCTATGCGCAATTTCGGCGACCGCTCGTTCAGCATTTCCGTAAAGCAGAATATCCGCTTTGGAATCGAGCAAGACAGAACGACGCACCTTGTTAGACCAGTAATCAAAGTGGGACAGTCTGCGCAGGCTCGCCTCAATGCCTCCGATGACCACGGGAACACCCTTGTAGGCCTCGCGGCAACGCTGGCTATACACTGTGACGGCTCTATCCGGGCGCTTGCCCCCAACGTTATCGGGCGTGTAGGCATCATCATGACGAATCTTCAGATCGGCTGTGTAGCGGTTGATCATCGAGTCCATATTGCCTGCAGAAACAGCAAAGAACAGGTTGGGTTTGCCCAAGGCCTGAAATGCGTCTTTGGAGGTCCAGTCGGGCTGGGCGATAATGCCAACCCTAAAACCCTGGGACTCCAAAAGTCGGCCAATGACCGCCATGCCGAAGCTCGGATGATCAACATAGGCATCACCGCAGACAATAATCACATCACAGCTATCCCAACCCAGTTCGTCCATTTCCTGACGTGACATAGGTAAAAAAGGCGCGATACCATAGCACTCGGCCCAATACTTCGGATAAGAAAATAGATGTTTGTCCGCTTTCATTCTGTGTGCCCAATTTGAGAGACGCGCATTTTACATACTCCTAGGCTCGAGACCTAGTCACTAACCAATTAATGTAGGCTAAAAAGTAAACAATTGTGGGTTCTGAGTTTATTTCGGTCATTGTTCTTGCTGCGGGGGAGTCTCGCCGCTTTGGTTCTCCCAAGCAGCTGGCGAAGCTTGCCGGGCGTTCCTTGCTTGAATTGGCTTACGAGCGCAGTCGTGCTCTGGATCTTGTATTGCGGACTAATGATGTCTGTTTGCGCTCGATTCTTGTTCTTGGCGCGCATGCCTGCGAAATTCAAAGATATTTAAACAACGATTGCTGGTCGCAGGTGAGAGTTTGTCAGAACTGGGAATCCGGAATGCGGGCTTCTATTCAAAGTGGTTTTGAGGCGGCTTTCGTTGACGCGCAAGAGCATAATGCAAATTTGCAGGGGTCGCTGCTGTGTTTGGTCGATCAGCCTATGATTCGAATAAAGTCATTAGAGCGTCTTATTCAGCTTGGTATGCAGGATCAGAGGATTACATGCGCAGGATATGAAGATTCTCCCGGGCCGCCAGCGTATTTCCCCAGGAATGAGATGGAAGAATTCTGTGTTTGGAATTCCGGGCTTGCTAGTAATAGCTTGGAGAGCGGAGGGGCAAAGCCCTTCATCTTATCAAGGC
>DAITOW010000214.1:0-5475 GCA_036833965.1 Oleiphilaceae bacterium | reverse complement strand
TTCTTTCGCCGAGACTAAAGTATCAATTTTTTGAAGAATTTGATTCATGCGCATAGTTTATCAATAAACTTTGTTATAGCAACTATATCAATAAAAGTTGATATAGTTTGGTGAGGAGGGCGGTGTGCCGTTAACGACGGGTTCAGGATCACTTGCATTCGACCGGATTGACTCTAGACTTCGGAAATCATTGGATTTATCAGGGCATCGCTCGTGACTACTACCATTCTTTGTCTGGCTATTATTGCGATCATTGCGATTGCCCTTGAAGAATTCATCCACCTTAACAAAGCCAAAAGTACCTTGTTTTTAGGCTCTTTAAGTTGGTTGCTGCTGTTTTTTCACGCCAATCAAACTGGCACAGTAGAAAGTGTAGAAGAAGCGCTTAACGAAAACCTGTTGGATATCGCGACACTTTGGTTGTTCCTGGTTGCGACAATGACCTTTGTTGCTTATCTCAATGCGCGGGGCTTGATCAGTGGTTTGGTCGTACGCGCGTTACCTGGTAATACCACCGTTAGAAAGCTAACCGTTTTTGTCACGGTGTTTTCACTTCTGCTTTCCATGCTCTGCGACAACATTACAGCAACGCTCGTTTCGATCAGTGTGATTCAGAGCTTCAGTCTTACTGTGGCTCAGCGCGTGCGCCTGTGCGTTCTGGCAGTTTTTGCGGTGAATTCCGGAGGCGTTCTTTTGATCACTGGCGATGTGACAACCCTGATGATATTTAATGCTGGCCACGTTTCTATTTCCGAGCTATTTAGTCTGATTGTTCCGGCCCTTTCCGGGGTGCTTGTACTTCTTGTTTTTATGCTCTTGCATTCCAATCAGGATATAGAAGCGACTCAGGAGCCAGAGCCCATTCGTAAACTGGACATGGCCGTTGGGTTGATATTTTTTACGACGATCGTTTCAACCATGCTGCTCAGTGCGTTCTACTTTATCCCTCCGATGCTGACCTTCATCGCAGGTCTTTCAGTACTGTTTATGGTGGGTGGTATTGCACATCGTTTCGATCAGGAAGTTCATTTCATGGAGTACACTCGCAAGATCCAGTTTGATGCGTTGTTTTTCTTTCTCGGTATTTTGTTGATTGTCGGCGCCCTGAAAGAAGTCGGCGTGTTGGAGTGGCTGACAAAGTTGTATGGCATGATGAATCCGGATATATCCAACGCGCTGATGGGCGTTATGTCTTCACTGCTTGATAACGTGCCTCTTACAGCTGCACTTCTCAAAGCGGAGCCGGTGCTGGAAACGCAGCAATGGCTGTCGCTGGTTTACGCAGTAGGTGTTGGTGGCTCAATTTTGGTGATCGGTTCGGCTGCAGGTATAGTCGCGATGAGTCGCGTTAAGGAGCTGACGTTTATGAGTTATCTCCGGTTTGCCCCTCATCTTGTTGTGGCTTATTTTGTCGGGTATGCCACGACGCTTTTGGTGTAAGTAAAATTTAAGGTGATACAAAGTCCGCTGCACATGCGGATTGTTTTGTTGCGTTGAGTGCTTCTACGTTTTGCAAATGCTGTTGTGATCGGGGTGTGATTGACTTGTGATTGAATCGGTATCAAGTCTTTCACGCTTTGCGGTTCCTATGTTTTGCAACTAGATTTAAAGAACTGCGTTTGATGCGTTGCAAAATAAAACTATCTTTGAGGTGAGTATGCAAAACGAAAAAAGTCTGGTGATTCATTTTACTGACGGCAGCACGGTGTCTTTTAATTTCGCCAAGCAGGTGAATGATCCTATGCAGGTGGTAAAGTCCGTAGACAACGCTTTAAATCAGCCTTATTTATCAATTGAGGCGGATGGCATTTTGCATCTCTACCCGCGAGAAAATATAAAATCGATCCAGCTTTATCCCAGTCCCGCGAAACTGCCCGAGTATACGATCAAAGGAGCCGAGTACGCTCGAGGCTAAGTAAGTCGCTTGAGATCCTGTTTGGCGTTGCTCGCTGATTAAGCGAGCTATACCGATTTTTTGATCTGGTCTATTGCTTCCTGCTTTATCGTCTTCGCCCGGGTCGAACCTTTCTTTTTGATCTTCCTATTTTTTGCCCAATCATTGTCGCTGCATTGAAACAAGCGACGTCTAAAGTCGCTTCAAAGTCGAAACTTGCTCGATAAGACTTTAGCGGAGTGATCCTTGTGCAACTACTTCTTCGACGTAATTACCTTGTTCTATTGATTCAACAGACGAGTACCGAGTTCGTGGCTGTCGAAACTCTGGCAGGCGAGCGCTTTCATGAGCGTTGGTCGGGTTTTGAGCATGGCCATGATTTTGGAAGGCCCTTGTTGATTCCTTGCAATGGCTGGCGGCAATACGAGCATGAGGCCTGGAACTACCTGAACCATGGAGAGTTTGTTGCTGGCAGTCAGACCCCGAGGGGCATTGTAGGCCTTGTTGCCGATGGTAAGCCGCTCATTGTAGAGCGTTAGTGTTGGCGAGAATCCTCCATTTTGTTTTAACAATTGTTTGCTCTGCATGAGGTTTTGTTGACATTTTTATGGCTATTTGGTGTCTATAATTTGACTTGTGTGTTTTATTGAACAGTAGGTGGCTTTCGTTGGAACTTAGCAAAAAGCATTTATTCAGTATGGGCTCAGAAGGAATGGCGATAGATCGCCTTTCGTTGCTGGATAGTCTCATGGAGCATGCTCCTCTGCTGATTTCTGCCTTCGATCTGAAAGGCAATGTGCTGTTTGTAAACCATCGCTTTTCTCTGCTTTCGGGCCCGACACCCCAAGAATATGTCGGTAAAAATATCTTTGATCTGTTTCCGTATGATATTGCCAAGCGGCTTTGGGATAACGCGACGTGTGCGCTCGGTGCCGAAGCGTCATTGCAGGTGGAAGAGGTGATGATTCATAAAAATGGGTCACGGCATGTTTATCACTCCACGAAGTTCAAGTTGACGGATAGCATTGGCAACATAATTGGCACATGTTCCATATCCACCGACATAACGGAGCAGAAGAAGCACGAGTTCAACGCGTGCCATGACTTTCTGACAGAGCTTTTGAATCGCCGTTGCATGGCGCAAGTGCTTGAGGCAGATCTGCTGCGCGCCGGGGTTGAGAATCAACACTTCGCGCTAGCCCTGATTGATCTGGATGGCTTTAAAGAAGTCAATGACAGTTATGGCCATGCCAAGGGCGACGACATTCTGATTCGCGTTGCCCAAACGATGAAGGAATCGTTTAAAGAGGCGACAGCGAGGTGTTTTCGCATCGGCGGTGACGAGTTTGCCGTGACCTTTTTTGCTGACTCCCCGAAAGCTGCGTTGCTCCGTCTCAAAAAGTTGCACACAGCTATTAATGGCGCGATCGAATTCTCTCTTTCTGACAGCGCGATGAAGGCAACCAACTCAATTGGTGTTCGCGTTGTGCTTCCCAACCAACACGTAAACTACCATACCTTGCTTTCTGATGTAGACGATCTGCTATACGCTGCCAAGCGCGAAGGTAAAAATGGTCTCTATTCTTTGTAGTTTATTTGTAATAACCTCTCCTTATAATCCGGTTGAATTTATAGCGAATACGAGCAGCATTTAGCTAGAGCGCTCTCTCGGTATTCGGTTTTCCGCATCCGGATTCATCAGTAGACCTGATACTCATTCTATTCGCTTTGAGAATTTGAGCATTTCGTTCGGGTTCCGTTCTTCCTTTTGCAAACAGGGGGTCGTCTTGACAATTAAGGTTGGTATAAACGGTTTTGGGCGCATGGGGCGTTTGACGATGCGTGCTGCATTTGATTGGGATGATGTCGAAGTTATTCATATTAATGACCCCGCAGGTGATGCAGCAACATTGGCGCATTTACTGACCTTTGATTCCGTGCATGGCCGTTGGCACTATGATGCGATCAGTGAAGCAGGAGCGGTTGTTATAGATGGTAAGCGCATCACGTGCTCGCAAAACAAGGCAATCAATGAGACCGACTGGTCGCATTGTGATGTAGTGATCGAAGCGAGCGGCAAGATGAAGACCAAAGCCCAGTTGCAGGCTTATCTCGAGCAGGGCGTCAAGCGCGTGGTGGTGACGGCTCCGGTGAAGGAGGAGGGCGTGCTCAATGTCGTGATGGGTGTTAACGATCACCTTTACGACAAGTCACAGCACCCAATCGTAACGGCAGCCTCCTGCACAACGAATTGTTTGGCGCCAGTAGTTAAGGTGATTCATGAGAATCTTGGAATTGTTCATGGCTCAATGACCACCATTCACGACATTACCAATACCCAGACCATCCTCGATGCCCCGCACAAGGATCTACGCAGGGCACGCGCCTGTGGTATGAGCCTTATTCCAACAACTACCGGTTCGGCCACCGCAATCACTCATATTTTTCCTGAGCTGAAAGGTAAATTGAATGGCCATGCGGTGCGCGTGCCGCTAGCCAATGCTTCGCTCACTGATTGTGTGTTTGAGGTCGCGCGCAGCACCACTGAAGAGGAAGTAAACGCGTTGTTACGCGAAGCGGCTGCAGGTCCATTAAAAGATATCCTTGGTTATGAAGAGCGCCCTCTGGTCTCGATCGATTATAAGACCGATCCGCGTTCCAGCATTATTGACGCGCTGTCGACAATGGTCGTCAACGGAACGCAGGTGAAGCTTTACGCCTGGTACGACAATGAGTGGGGATATGCAAACAGAACGGCCGAGTTGATGCGGCTCGTAGGGCGTTCAGATCAGGAATAGCCGAAAGTGAGAACACTGGAGCAGTTATCACCGCAAGTTAGGCAGTACATGGTGGTAACCGGGAATTATTGGGCGTTTACCCTTACTGATGGTGCACTTCGAATGCTCGTCGTGCTCTATTTTTATGGTTTAGGTTACAGTCCGCTTCAAATAGCCACCTTGTTTATTTTTTATGAAGTGTTTGGTGTTGTAACCAACCTTTTGGGTGGTTGGTTAGGCGCACGTCTTGGTTTGAACAGGACGATGAATATTGGCCTGTTTTTACAGGTATTGGCTTTGGGTATGTTACTGGTGCCTGCAAGTTCGCTGACTATTCCCTGGGTCATGGCGGCGCAGGCGCTCTCCGGCATTGCTAAAGACCTCAATAAAATGAGTGCGAAGAGCGCGATCAAATTACTTGTACCATCAAACGCACAGGGCCAGCTTTTCAAATGGGTTGCGATTCTTACCGGCTCCAAGAATGCCTTGAAGGGAGCGGGCTTTTTTCTTGGCGGTGTCTTATTAACGTTATTTGGTTTTGATGGCGCAGTCGGAGGAATGGCCTGTGCGCTGATGATCGTTTGGGTGTTCAGCCTTGTGAGTTTGAAGAGGGATCTTGGCAAGGCCAAAAACAAGCCCAAGTTCACCGAGATCTTTTCAAAGAGTCGTGCCATTAACTGTTTGTCCGCTGCACGCATGTTTTTGTTTGGTTCGCGTGATGTCTGGTTTGTGATCGCATTGCCGGTTTATCTGGCGAGCGAATTTGGCTCGGATCATTGGACGGTAGGTGGTTTTCTGGCACTT
>DAITOW010000213.1:0-5482 GCA_036833965.1 Oleiphilaceae bacterium | reverse complement strand
AAGCAGATACCAAAGGCAAAATAGCCGACCAGAAAAACCCGCAATGGTCCGCGTTGATCCGTATCCTGTCCGGCCCACACGACACCTATCAGGGTAGTGAGTAAATAACTGGCAAACGCAAGACCGTACCACTCAAAGCCATCCAGTTCTTCAGTGATGCTGGGCATGGCAATTGCCAGAACGAGTTCGTCATAGGCATGTATTGTGACGGCAATGATCAAACCGATGATTAATGCGTGCTGTCTGAGCATAGACTGTCTGATCTCTGCGGCGAAAATAGGGTTTGGGGGATATAAAGTTGACACAACCAGCGTTGAACTTCGGGAGCATAGTATCAAAGTTTGCCGAGAGCGTGATGTGTTTTATCAATGACGCTGCAAACATCAAAACTTGGGATAAACTGAGAGAGTGAAAGGCAGGGGGTAATCCGATGCCCGGAACTCTCTGGCAAACATCCGGTGCCCAGAGCACTTTGGTAAATGTATGGAGCAGGCGATGACTGTAGACGTGTTGTTTGAAAGGCTTTGGCAAGTGTATTCAGAATTGAACCCGCGGGTGGTCGAAATTCGTGACTGCTTGCTCAAAGGTTCACCCGGTTTGATGAATGACCATATCGCGCTGCGTACTTTGAAGCACCCGCTATTCGGGATTGAACGTCTGGCAAGTGATTTTGTTGCCTTGGGTTATGAGGTGCGGGGGCACTATCATTTTAAGGCGAAGAAACTCGATGCGGTGCATCTGGAGCATGCAACAGACTCCAGCGCGCCGAAAGTGTTCATCAGTGAACTCTTGCTCGAGCAGTGTTCAGAGAGCATGCAAGCGGCGATACAAGAGCACTTGATCGATAAATGCGCCCCCCAAATGAAGAGTGCAGAGTTACTTGCCTCAACAGGGCGACATTGGGGTATGCCCAGCTACGAAGTGTATCAATCGTTGCTCGATGAATCGGAATATGCCGCCTGGTTCTACGTCTTTGGTTTCGTGCCGAATCACTTCACTGTGAAGATCAATACCCTGGATCAATTCGGAGAGATTCAGGATCTTAATGCCTTCCTTGAGGAGCAGGGCTATACCCTTAACTCAGTAGGAGGCAAGATCAAAGGTACGCCGGAGCTGTTTCTGGAGCAATCGTCGACCATGGCCGATGTGCGGGAGGTAGAGTTTCAGGAAGGACGTTACGAGATACCAAGCGTCTTTTATGAGTTCGCGAAACGCTATTGCATGCCGGATGGTAATGAATTCTCTGCGTTTATCGAAGGCAATGCGGATAAGATTTTTGAGAGTACCAACGTTCGCTAACGGTTCTTATTACGGGAAACGGAAAAGCCCGGACAAGGTAGAACCTGTCCGGGCTTTCTTTTCTCTTCCTGCTGACTTGAGTATGTTCAACTCAAGCAAGTCAGGCCTTAATCAATAAAGCGGATTTTTGCGTAAACGCCGGCATGATCCGAAGGATAAAGGTTGCTGGTATCGGTCATATCTGCAGCAGAGTTACCAAGTACCTTACTCATGCTACGCTCCAAGGCGCGGCCGTTTTCTTTGATAAAGATGTGGTCGATGCGTGAGTAAAGCGCGGCGGTCTCATCGGAGACTGCATCATCAAAGCAGCACGTATAACCATTACCCTTGATGTTTTCCTGAAGTGTCCATGTGTCACCATAGCCAGTGCCAACAGCCTGCAAGTAAGGTGGTACCAGCGGCAAGCCGTTAAGGCCAGGAATACCTGATGTTGAAACGAAAGGCTGTTCACGTGGGTCGCTGTTGAAGTCTCCCACCATAATCACAGGTTTACTTCCTGCGTTTGTATAGCCAACAAGTTGAAGCAACTCGTTCATTTGAATTGCCTGAAGTGATTTGAATGGCTCTGAACCACCGACTTCCAGATGCGTGTTCACGAAACGGTAATCCGCACCTTTCACGTTGACGTCAACCATGTTGTAACCACGAGTGAAGGACGCTTGCACACCATTGATGTCGACAACACCGTTGTACGTGAAGTTGCCGCTAAATTCATTGCTGTACTGGATGCCGCTGCGCACCAAAGTAACGTCACGGTCTTGCAGACGTACATCGCCAAGAATAGGTCCTTGAGTTGTCATGCCCGCAACAAATGGCAGTTCGATATCTGCATTGTCGACGCTTGCTGCCACTTCATAGCTCATGCCGCGTGCTTCAAGGTTTGCCTGAAGGATTTGCAAAAAGTCATAGGCTACGTCGTTTGCAGCCATTGGATTGCCCGCAAGAAAATCACCAGGGATTTGCGTGCTCCAGATCGATACTTCCTGAAGACCAATAACATCAGGCGAATGGCGAGCGATCTCTTCAGCAAGGGCTGCTGCACGCTCCGGGAAGTTGGTTGCCTGTGCGGTTTGGAATACTTCTGTAACGGCTAATGGGACTGCTAATAGATCCGGGTTTTGTGCGGCGGCCAGTACAGGGAAAATGTCGGCACCAAGATAGATGTTGCGAGACATCACTTTGATTTTGTCATCGCCACCTTCAGCTTGCGCCAGAGGTGCGATCGCTGCTGCGGCCAAAAGTGCGGCAATAAATTTTATTCTCATTCTACTTCTCCGTGACTTTATTTTTATAGATGTCGTTTAGCTTCCAAAGCTGGGCATTATCATGAGCCTATTATTAAAGGCTTTAAAGGGAGCAGGCTTGGAAATGAGAGCTGCTGTGCATTTTATGTGCACTATCGCTCGCGAATGGAGAAGGGCTGGACTTGAATCGGGGAGGGTGGTTTGCGGTTGAATGACCTAACGGTTCGATTCACTCTTGATGGTGCGCTGGGATCCATCAAAAACCACGTAGCGGTTTTTGCCTGCCTGTTTGGCTTGATACATGGCACTATCTGCATTGCTGATGAGTACTTCAGGTTTTGGAGAAAAGACCGAATGAATAGCTACCCCAATACTCGCAGAGCAGCCAATGGATGGTTCTATAGAGATACTCGTCAGTTTTGAGAGTATCCGCCTGGTGATGCGATCAAGGTCGTAGCGATGGAAGTTGCGAACAATGATCGCAAACTCATCGCCACCCATTCTGGCAACGAAATCGCTATCCCTGCTTTGATCTTTGAGTACCTCAGCGACCGCCTTGATCATCTCGTCGCCTTTGTTGTGCCCGAAGGTATCATTGATACTTTTAAAATCATCAAGATCGATAAACATGACCGCAAAGGGTGCCTGCGAGTTATTCTCGCCAAGCAGGTTCGACGCGGTTTCCGCAAAGCATTCCGCCAGTTTCTCTTCAAAAGCATGACGATTGTGCAAACCGCTGAGTGAGTCGTGTCGTGCCAGCCAGGCAAGTTCACTCTCTGCTTCAATGCGCCCGGAGATATCCAGCGCGATGGACAAAATCTGGCGCGACCCTGTTTTCTTGTTGATCAAAGGTACGTGGCGCCACGCCAAAAAACGCAGGCGGCCATGCTGGGTCATTACTGCGGCCTCGTGCTGATATTCGCCGTCGTCTTGCAGCGCGACGCCCTTCACCTCGCGAACCACAGAGTCAAGACAAACACTCGGGTCGAGGAGTTTGGCGAAGTGCATACCTTTCAGTTCCGCTTGCGAATAACCGGTGAGAGATTCGGTGTAATGGTTGGTTTGGCGAATATAACCCTCACGGTCCTGAATAATAATCAGGGCGTGCATCGTATCGAAGAGTTGATTGACGAAGTCTCTCTCCAGAACCAGTTCACGGCTCCGCGCTTCAAGTTCGGTGGCACGCTTTTCCAATTGCTCGTTCATGCTTTCAAGCTCCGAGCATAATTTGGATGCGGTAATTCGGAGCACTTCGGCTTCGTCGTTCAGGAAGCGGTTTGTTCCAAGTTTGGCAAAGTCGACTTTTGCCTGCGCGTAGTTCTTGCTCGCCAACGAAGGCAGAATATTTGTTGTGCGGCGCAGGCGCGTCATTGGTCGCCACAACACGAGTAACAATAGGCATTCTGCAACAATCAGGCAGATGAATAACATCCAGCGCATGTCCGACACTGTGCGCTCCGAAATTTCCCTGGCCTTAGTCACGTCGAAAACGGAAAGCACCTGATCCCGCTCCAGAGCAAAGCTGCGTAAAAGATAGGTTTTAGTTTCGTGTTCAATGAAATGCTGACGTTCCTTGAGTTCCTCAAAACTGAAGCGAGTCAGGGCAAGATCTATAATCGGGCGGGTTTGATCAGGGTTGGTAATCGCAACAAGGTTATGATTCCACTCCTGTAAGTGCTCGGAGAATCTGTATAACTGGTACTGCTGGGAGAACAGAGCGGTGTTAATGCCGGTCACTTGATAGAATCTGAGCAAGTGGTTTGAAAGTGGTTCAGAGAGAATCGTTGCCCCGACAATTTTGCCGTTAAACAGAATAGGCGCGCCGGCATTAATGACGCAGTGTGATGAACAATCAAGTTGCCAGTGGGATTGCTCTCTGGACAGGATGCTTTTTACAAACTCGAGGCTGGAATGAAGAGTGCCGAGCGAAAGTTCGCGAGCGTTCGCATCGTAGACCGAGACATTTTCAATGCCATACTCTACCTGCAGATTCCAGTTGATATCGCTGATGACTGATTCCAGACGCTCAAACGCCTGTGTCGAAATTAATTCTCCCAAGCCTTCGCTGCGCGCTGAGGACAGTGCAAGCTGGGCCGTTTTTTCGCCTTCAACATGCAACAGGGCATTAAATTGCTCCTGATTCCGTTCAATGATGGTTTCGATTGCCGAATCAAATTGATGCTCGGTCGCATTGGTAAACGCCCATAGCACAGCCGCGAACATAGTACCCAACACCAGACTGGTGAGGCCAAATGCTTGCCACTTGATACTAACGTTGGGTCGCTGCCTGCGATTCACAAATTCATCCTTCTTTTACCAGCGGTAAGCAACTTGCAGAGCCGCTGCAGTCCAGTAGCGATTGGCTTTTGGCGCCGGGTTGTCGCGCGTAAATAAACGCGACCAGCCATCCACATAATGGAATTCGCCTCTGACGAGCCAGTTGTGATCAGGGCGCCAGCTGGCTCCGACATTAATATCGACAGAATGCCCTTCCGGGTCGGCATAACTGAGGTCGCGTAAACGGTTATAGTCGTAACGAAGATACGTTTCCGTAGTGTCTGACCAGCGATACAGGCCCTGGACATAAAACGACTCTTCATAGCCCAGATATTTGATGTTTTGCGCTGCAAATTGACGAACCAGATCCAGTTGCGCCGGATTCAGGCTTTGCAGCAAGGTCGAGTTTGCCACCGTCTGATTAAGATCCAGATTAACCTTTGAGTTGAATTTGCTGCGCGCATATTCAGCGGTAACAGACCAGTCCATCTGGTTGTATTCCAGAGAGCTGAGCACGGTTTCCGAGTAAAACGCTGAACCGTCTCCATAAGCCTGAACGTTTACGCTTGGCCCTGCAGGAAAACCGAGGTCTCCCGGAGAGACAGCAAGCGTGGGATTCACGTCAATGGTGTACTCAGGGCGATAGTAGGTGAGTGCAGCAC
>DAITOW010000212.1:0-5489 GCA_036833965.1 Oleiphilaceae bacterium | reverse complement strand
GGAACCAAACGCCTTATCATCGGCCAAGCTAAAGCGATTCAAGCATATCCTTTCCAGGACTATTTTGATTACTACATGCTTGATGCAAACGCATTTGTCGATCATCGCTACGCACAAATTCATAACAACGGCACTATAAAGTTCAACCCTCCCATCGAGAATAGCGCGTGGCTATCCCTAAAAAATTATCTTGAGGATGATTTACAGCAACTAATTCTGCATTCAGAAGATACGAGCAGCGGCCTGATGCGTTCGCCCAAAATCTACGCTTTCGACACTCTGGAGGTCAATGGCCAGGGCACATACAAGGGAATGATTGATGCGGATTTCGCTGTCATTGAAGAAGCAGCAATCATTGGAGAGCGCTTTGGTATGATTTGGGTGCGGGAAAGTTTCGAAGACAATGCCAGCCTCAAAGCCTACTATTTTAACCCTTCAGATTCGGAATGGGCATTCACCCTGATATCAGAAGAAGCAATAATGCCAAACTGGCTCCCATACATGAAGCCTTAGAATGCTCAACAAAAGCAGTAATTAAGCGCTCAACCCGCCTGAGCTTTTCGATTAACAGCCAATGCGACAGTTGTGTATCCGCTTTCAATGCAAGTAGACATCAACTTTTTAAGAAAGGCGTAGGGCAGATCTTTATCAGCCATTACTGTGACCGGCCTTGAGCCTGAGCCCTGCAGGCTTCGTCCAAGCTGATATTTTAGTTCTTCAGCAACCAGAGGCTCTATATCCCCTTCGAAGGCTGTAAACTCTGCGCGAGATATAATTGAGCGCCCACCGATAACAATCTGATCCCGGGTAACGGTCACAACCAACGTGTCTTCAGGAAGGCGATCCGCACTCGAAACGGGCAAATTAATTTTTCCATCACGATTTAAAACCTGAACATCTGAACTCGAATTTACCATCAAAAAGAAAACCAGAATGGTAAAAATATCCATCAACGAAACCAGATTTAACTTTCCAGAAGCTGATCCACGACGTTTGTGTCGGGCAATACGCTTTGCCTTGGCTGACTGTTTCATGGGCGGACACCTCCCTGAAGACGTTCCAAAGGGGCATCAGCGATTCCAATATCTGGAAATAACTCAGCCCGAACCACACTGCCCGCAACCACGGTTTTAAAAGAGCCGACCGAATCCATAACATTAACAATACTTTGATATGAAGTATCAGGCATCGCTAATAGCGATATGCTTCGCTCATCCGGCACTCGCTTTTTGATCTCTTGCATGACGATACTCAATTGCTCCTGATCAACACCATCCTCAAGATTCTTAACACGCTGAATCAGGGTGCTTGTTCCATCCATGACATCGACACCATCGCCGTATATCGCAACACGCAAATCAAATTGTTCAGGATCTACAGGCGCATTTTGCTCCGAATCGGGGAAATTAAGTTCAATCACCGATGTTTGGGCAAAAATGAGGTTGATCAACAAAATAGGCACAAGAACAATCATCAGGTTCATGAATGCCGTGATGTCTAAATCAGAATCTTGTGCCGGACGGCGATGCTTTCGAATCATTTACTTCAGAAGCTGGTAGATGGTGATCTTTTTATTATAGGGCGAACACTTAACCAAGCAAGCGGGCGGCGCACAATCTAAGGAAAATAGAAAATGCGCCCTTCTATTCATTATCGGTCGAGGCCGATTCCTAATCCTTTATGCGCGCTCTCCAACGCTCAGCATACAAGCGATGTTCATAATTTCTTTGGAGTTCATAAACCATAACATTCGGATTCGTAGGCGCTTGGTGGCAAACGATCTTTACACCGTGTTGCATGGCAATCAACTTGACTTCATCTGGAGAAATTTCCAGATCCCGCTGCGCTACCCTGTACTCCTGACGCGGGTGGTTAGGATTACAAAGCTCTCTTATCCCCCAGCGATCCATAGCCGGCTTATAGGCACGGTAATACTTAACATACGAAAGGTAAAACGCCAGCCCGCCAATTAATGCGACCCCGAATATCCCCTCCTGCGCGCCGTTGCGAGCAAGAGACCAAATCAGGGTCACTGCAAGCACAAGTAAAGCGCCTGATAACTTTAGCTCATAGGACGTAAATAATGGCGGCGCAGCCACTCCATAATTCTCACCATGACTGAGCCACTTAAGCAATCGCTGAACCCCTTTAAACATAAACTCCTCCGAACATAAACGCGAAATTGTTGCTGATTCGCGGTTGTTACAAATTACGAGGATTTTTATAGAAGACAGATATAGGGATCGCAATTTTTGTTTGGTTACTTTTTGTTCTAACTGCGACACTTTCAGATTGCAAAGCACATCGATCACCACTTTGGAATACTGATAATAAACTTGTCTTTTTAGCTTCGCTCTACGTATACTTTTTAATCAGGCAATCAGTCAGTTGTCGATCGCTCCAATGCGCTTAGTCGAGAGATTAAGCCAACAAATAAAAACAATCAGGGAGTCATCAAATGGGCGAACAAATCGCTAGATGGTACAAAGACCAGGGCGAGTACATCACTGGAGGGCTATTTGCCTTGATCGTGCTCGATATTTTTATGTTTCTCATGCACTGCATCACTGAAAGAACGACCGAAGGCTACAGCTTGATGACACTTGTCATAGTGCTTTCTATCGGCGCTTTGGCATGGATCGAAAAGCTCTATGCCCAGCAGGAAGAGCACTAATTCTTAGATTTCACTTACCTCCCTTGACTACTCTTTTCCGGGAGCCAGACGCAAAGACCCTGCCGATGTTTTAAAACTTCTGCAGGGTCAGTAACTGGTACTTTGTTTGCATCTCTTCTTTTCAACAATAGCGTTTGCCAAATTTCCGGCAAACTACTTCCTTGAAACGGACAGGTCGCAAGATAATGAGTCAAATTTCACCGAGAGATGCCGTTCTGGAACTCGGCGCTCAATTAAAAAATGCATTCAAGTCACTTGGCAGCAACGCTTCAACTCACGTTGCAAGGACTGAAACGTCACTACCCGCTCAAGAGGCAACGCTCGCAAGCAGCGAACCAGTGTATTTGAACCCTGCCCCTGTTGAAAAAAGCAAGCATGTAGAAATCTCAGCCTTGAAAAAAGAAATCGGCAACGAACGCAGCTACATACAAGAGGTGCTGAGCAACAAGCTTTCGGAATATGGCTTGCCAATGAATACCGGCCTGACAATACAGAGCGCGCCAACCGGTGAACTCGTTGTTCAAGGTCCTGTCGTAAACAGCAAACTGGAGAGAATCAGCTTCGATTTGAACCAAGACGCAAACTTCATCCGCGCCTACAAAGCGGTGAGCAAACAACGCCCGACCCTGGAATACGCCGACAATGTAAGCAAGCTAGCGAAAGCATACGGTCAACATAATCAGGTCTTCGAGAGCCTGGTAAGTGAAAAAGAGGAGTTTAATCGCCTGAGAGACCTGACCTTGCGATTTCAGAGCCTACGTTCCCAGACTGAACTTCAGCCTGTTGAGGAAACTATTGCCTCGTCCTGACCCTGCCAACGATAGGGTTTATTCAAAAGCAGAGACGTCGCCACAACCCCGTCGTAAAATAACCGGCTGTTCGTCAGACAAATCAATCACAGATGTAGCTTCAAAACCACAAAATCCTCCATCGATAACCAAGTCCAAGCTATGTTCAAGACTCGCCCTTATGTCATAAGGATCTGTCATCGGAAGCTCGTCATTTGGCAAACTCAGCGTCGTGCTCATTAACGGATGCCCTAACTCCTCAACTAAAGCCAACGCAATCTTGTTATCCGGAATACGGATACCAATTTGGCGCCGCTTTGGGTGCATCAAGCGCCTGGGCACTTCGCTGGTTGCACGGAGAACGAAGGTAAAGGGACCCGGGGTATGTGCTTTGATCTGGCGGTACTGGGTATTATTAACCTTTGCATAAAGAGCAATATCGCTTAAGTCCCGACAAACCAAAGTAAAATTATGCTTCTCCGTTAACTTGCGGATTGCACGAATTCTGTCGGATCCATTTTTATTACCAATATCACAGCCCAACGCATAGGCGGAGTCAGTTGGATATGCGATTACACCTCCCGCTTTGATAATGTCAACGGCTTGCCGCAACAGCCGTTGCTGCGGGTTATCTGGATGTATCTGAAAAAACTGACTCATGGAGGTCTACCCGTGTTTTGAACCACCCATACAATTGGGGGATTCCAATGTTTTATCGTTACGTTCAGCCCATTCCTCTGGAGTAAACAAGTGCAGCGCCAGTGCATGCAACCCTTCACTCATGAGACTGGCTACCTGAGCATATACAAGCTGATGGCGAGCGACCTTTCGCTTTCCTTCAAAATCCGGTGAGACTAACACTAATTTAAAATGCGTTTCAGAGTTTTCCGGAACCGAGTGCATATGGCTCTCATTCTCCAAGAGCATATAGTCAACCTTAAAAGCCTTGTCTAACAATGACCGTATCTGGTTTTCTCTTTCCATGCATTTCCTATAGATGTTGTCTGTAAAGTTGATACTTGGCCGCGATACTACTCTCTACGCAAGCGATTTTCTAGCGCGAGCGGTTGCTCAAAATTGCAATTTGAAACACGAATACACCTAAACTGCTTTGTTGGATGAACTAATGCAAATTAACTGTAAAAAACAGGGTCGGAAAATTTCAAAAAGCAACTACACTTATTTTGTTAAATAGTGAAATATTGGGGTCACAGCGTGATCGCTCGTAAGCCCAAGAAATTTCAGCAGATTTCTTTATGATAGGAACGGGGTTAGGGAATGAAGATTGCGTTACTAGAGGATGAGTTGTCTCAAGCCGAGACCGTAGTAGAACTGTTAAGAGGCCATGGTCACGAATGTGAACACTTTGCGACCGGCAAGTCGTTTTTGTATGCCGTTCTTCATAATAGCTACGATCTGTTGATTCTGGATTGGCAACTTCCGGATATAGAGGGTACTGAAGTGCTACGCCAAATACGTTCAGAGATGAATTGGAGAATTCCTGTTCTGTTTCTCACCCAGCGAGACAGTGAAGCGGATATTGTGACCGCTCTGGACTCCGGTGCGGACGATTATTTGGTGAAACCTGCTCGTCCAGGCGAACTTGCAGCTCGTGTCAACGCTCTGAGCCGCAGAGTCGGTGGCGAACAATCCGAGCAAGAGGATTTCGAAATCGGTCCTTACCTGATCAACCTCGGAAAGCGCACAATCACCTCTTCGGGAGAGGATGTATCTCTAACAGACAAAGACTTTGATCTGGCAGTGTTCATGTTTCAAAACATTGGGCGACTCCTGTCGCGGGACTTTCTGCTTGAGCGTGTATGGGGCATATCCTCAAACATAAACACCCGGACAGTAGACACGCACGTTAGCCGTTTGAGACGAAAACTGAACATCAAACCGGAAAACGGGTTCCGCATTAAAACTATTTATCAACATGGCTATCGCCTCGAGCGAGTGAGCGATTAGCCTTAGGGCTAGAGCATTTTCTCAATTATGAATGGTCTATGGTTGTCAGTTCATACCCT
>DAITOW010000211.1:0-5505 GCA_036833965.1 Oleiphilaceae bacterium | reverse complement strand
TTTTTGGACAAAATTTGCTTTAATGAAAACCTTCTTTTGCTTCTTTCTTCTTAATTTAATTTTGTTGAGCGGTTGCTCTACCTCTAACAACGGTGCGGTACTTCCGGACGAAGCCATCGACGATAAGTCTCCGGAGATAACAAATACTAGTCCTCCAGACTTTAGGTCAACTTTCCTTCCGACAAACACTTCTTTTCAGTTGTATTTTGATGAGTTGGTTGACGTTAACTCGATCGAGGGGAATGTAACTTTGCACTCTGGCAAAACAAGAGATATATACACGACCGCACCCTTAGGTACGAGAGAGTTCGTTTTCTTAGAGCAGGATGAGCGTGGTATCAATGTGACACATAAGGAAGAGTTGTACACGTTCGAAAGGGAAGAGTTGATCAATGTGACAGTATCTGAAGACGGCGAAGAGAACCGTGAAACCAGATTTATCACCGAAGAAGCGCAGAGGAGTGTCTTGAGTGTGGTGCCGACCTCGCGATTAGGCTTGTGGTCACAATATAGCTTAGTGGTCGACAGAGGTCTTAAAGACCGCTCGCCAATAGCTGGCTTTTCTCCGGTTGACGGTTTGGAGTCGACGGGTAATTTTATAACGCCGATACTCTATGATTTTGGAACTGAAGACGGGGCATGGCAGCCTGGGATGGTGGTGAACGACGCATACCTCATAGATGGTTATAGTATTGGGGCGACGGATTATATTTCGTCAGACAGATCAGGCGCAATATTTTGGATTCAGCAGAAGTCCGATCCGAATGCTTTTTCACATCTGTTTTGGCGACCGTTTGATCAAGAGAAGCAATCGTTGTCCGGCTTAGCGCAACGCTTTGATTACATTCCAGCGGTTGACGGCATGCTTGACCAGTATAGAGAGGTCAGATCCTTTGGCGCAGATGCTATTGGAGATCAACACTGTGTGACTTGGGTCTACAGTGAGAGTACGAGTTTGCAAAGCGTATACTTAAGGTGTGCGACTGCGAGCGAACATTACCCCAGAATGCAGCTTGCTACGCATCCTGGAGACAAGCCGTTATCGTCTATAGCCATGCATCGGATCGATGATCAATACGGCTTTGTATCGTACTTGTTTGATGGCGTGCTACATGTTTATGCTCTGTCCTATCAACCTAATATGAGCCCTTCTGTGCTTGCCTACAAGGCGTTTGGAAACGCCTCACTAAATATTCTAGAGGTGGCTCGTTCAATTCGATCGTCAAGTTCAGACATCGAGCTAAGTATTGTTTTTGCGGCCGAAGATGTAGTCGCTTCCGCAAATGAGCGTTTTATGGTTGGCAATTTACGTGTTGTTATTGAGCAAGACCTCTCTTTACAACATCAGGTTGTCGCTATTGAGCGAGGCGACTCGTCATATCAAGGACTTAGCATTGGTTTTGATTATTTGGGAATGGGCGTTGCTGGTTGGACGAAAGGCAGCGGTAATAATAGGGGGTTTTTTACAGCTACCTTTGGTGGTGTTGCTTGGAGTTCTCCACTAGCTGTGCAAAAAGACGGGCGGGGCCCGATTACGGATGGCACCGTATTCGTTTTCGAGGATGGTCAAGCTCTGTTTGCTTGGGTGCAAGAGGTGCTTGGGACGTATCAAGTGAAAGTTCAAGGCTTATTTTCGGGAGCGTCCGATGTAGGGGACGTCGGGATTGTTAGACCTAGCGCACTTGAGATTAGCAAGGGTAATTTCGACATCGAAGATCTGCAAATTCTTGGCGATAGGGAGGGTAATGCACTGTTAATGTATACCGCTAACGCGTCCATTTCCTTTTCAAGGTTCCGTCAGAATGTTGAATGGAACAGTGCTTGGAGTAGCATTAGAGGCTTGGGGGATTATTATGGCGGAGGTATAACTCTCTCGACTATTTTGGAGGATGGCAGGTTGGCACTCACCAATAAAGAAACGTTCAGTGGGCATGACGCGCTTTTACTTAGTCTTTTCTCGGATTTCTGAGCGTCGGAAAGCAAAGCGTGCACGCCAAGCGATTCGACTCAAGGCTTGGAATTACAAAGTGAATATTGGATTGGTGTAAGGCGCAGACGAAGCTAGCTAAGAGGCGCTATATGATCAACCTTTAGTTTTGTCATCAGCGTTCAAGTCGCAGTGAGAGGCTATGCTCAAGTATTTTTGGCGCTGATAATGTAGCTTGCTTTAGTTGAGCTGCGCGTGACTAATAATACAAATGCTGATATAAAAAACCGATCAAAATACAGCTCACAGTGGTCGCAACCACAACATCAATCACACTCAGGTCTTTATTGTTCGTTTTCATCAGGCCAGTTCTCATTACTTGGTTATAATTAGTCTGAAGGTAGTTTTAATTAATTTTTACCTATCTTCTTATTTTCTTGGACTATGCGTGTTCCATCTGCTTTAAGCTCCGTAGAGCATTCATGATGTAACCGCTTTGTTATCTTGTGCTGCGGATTGTATCTAATTTTTCAGCGATTTGTTCACGTGCACTTACAACGAATGTTAAACCCGATTTTAGTGAGATTTAGTAGACATGTTTTGGGATAGAGACCGCTTATTGCTCGCCTTAAGTACTAAAAAACTCCAATTAAGTTCAAGGCCGCAGTCCCATGCAGGCCTTCTTTATAAGGCGTATTCAGCGTATTACGATCTGGACCTGGTCGCAGAAAGTCTGGTGGAAGAGCAATATGTTCGAGTAGTACCTTCGACAGACTTTGATCTGGTCGTGCAGACATTTGAGCCATTGAAAACAAGCGCTTCAAACGCGCACGATCCAAAGCAAGCACTTATCTTGCACGGTTATTTTGATCATATCGGGCTCTATAATCACCTGATTCGTTTCTTGCTTGAGCATGGTATTCGTGTCGTCGCTTTTGATTTGCCGGGGCATGGACTATCCAGTGGCGATCGCGCTGCGATTGATTGTTTCTCCCAATATCAGGCTGCAATCAAGAGCGTGTGTAATAATGAGCTGAAGCCGAACGTCCATACCTTGCTGATTGGCCAAAGCACCGGCGGGGCGATCATCGCAGATGCTCTGACAAGCGAGTTTAAGCATGAGATGGATGAGCGCTTTGGATCCTGGCGTGCAGCGTTGCTTGCCCCCTTGCTGAAACCGATGTCCTGGACCAAGGCGCTTGTGATGCACACCTTGCTGGAAGGAAAGCGGTCATATTGGCCGAGGACGTTTATGGTGAATTCACACGACGAGGAATTTCTCAATTTCATTCGTTATGAGGATAAGCTTCAGCATCATGGCTTGTCAGTAGAGTGGGTAGGGGCTCTTCGAAAATGGATTCCTCGCATGCTTGCGAGAACGCCGGTTGAGGGCAGCGAACGCGTCACAATTATTCAGGGCACAGACGATACGACGGTTGACTGGCGATATAATATTGCCCAGTACCGCAAGCTATTTCCTTTGGGTAGTGCCTTGACGGTTGATGGTGCAGGGCATCATCTTGTTGGTGAATCGGAGTCTTACCGGGCAAAGGTGTTTGATGCACTAAAACGCGGTCTTTCTTTAGGGAGTTAGGCCTTGGCCTAATGACCAAAGGGGTGCTGGACGTCGCGATAGGATTTGTCGCAGCAGCCCCTATGTTTGCAATTAGAGACCCAACTGCTTCGAAATCACCTCATTCATAATCTCATAAGTACCACCGCCGATTGAGAGAATTCGGTTGTCTCTTGCAAGGCGCTCGACTTTTGATTCGCGCATATAACCCATGCCGCCGAAAATTTGCACGGCATCGTAAGTAATTCGATCGCTGGTTTGGGTTGCGAAGTTTTTAGCCATTGCTATTTCCTTGAGCACTGATTTGCCGTTTTGCATTGCGTTAGCAAGGGAGTAGGTGAAGGTTTTGCTCGCTTCAAGTTGTGTCGCCATTTCGGCCAGTTTATGTTTCGTTACCTGAAACTTGCCAATTGGACGGCCAAACGCTTCGCGTTCTTTGACATAGCGCAGCGCTTCCTCAAGAGCGAGTTCTGAGGTCATATTTGCCATGATGCACAGACTCAGACGCTCCATTTCAAAATTTGACATGATGGCGATAAAGCCGGCGTTCTCAGCTCCAATTAAGTTCGATGTTGGTACGCGGACGTCATCAAAGAACAACTCGGCAGTATCGCTGGCCCACCATCCGGTTTTTTTGAGGTTTTTGCCTCGTGTAAATCCGGGAGTATCTCTTTCAATCATCAGCAAGCTGATGCCCCCGTAGCCATCACCACCTGTGCGAACCGCGACAGTGTAATAATCTGCGCGATGCCCGCTGGTAATAAAGGTCTTGGAGCCATTGACGATGTAATGGTCACCATCCTTAACTGCGCGTGTTTTTATGTTGGCAACATCAGAACCTCCAGATGGTTCAGTGATCGCAAGAGCGATGATCTTATCGCCGCAGAGAACTTCAGGAAGTACCTTTTCTTTGAGCTGCCTGGACCCCCACTTGGCAATAGGGGGTAGACCTATATCAATCGAGCCCAAGCTCGCGACAAGCCCGCCAGATGAAGAGCGCATTAGTTCTTCTGACGCTGCCACCTTACAGCAAATATCGCCACCTGATCCTCCGAACTCCTCGGGATGACCAATACCCAGAATTCCGGCGTCGCCCGCAAGTTTGTATAGGTCTCTTGGAAATTCATTTGCTTCTTCCCATGCGTTGATGTGCTCAATGACGTGATCATCAACAAATCGTTTTACTGTGTTGCGAACCATATTCTGGGTTTCGCCGAAATAATGGGAGTGTAAATTAGCCATAGGATTCTTTAAGGACGTTGGTTGCTTACAGGTAGCGTTGAAATAACAAAGATAACTGATGTGATTAAGGCAAAGCAAGCAATTGCTTGGTCATAGTTGGCGTGCTTATAAACGAGCACCAAGTCTGCTAGTCAGGCACAAGGCTGATAGAAAATAAAAAAGGCCCCGAAGGGCCTTTTGCTGATGCTAAGCTCGACAAACGTATTAGAACAATACACGTACTCTTACAGTGCCGCGCACATTGCGCAGTTTCTCAAGAGCGAGCTCGCTGTACTCTTTATCAACGTCAACGACTACATAGCCAACTTTCTCATTGGTTTGCAGGAACTGGCCACAGATGTTGATGTTGTTTTCGCTAAATACCTGGTTGATTTCAGACATAACGCCCGGGACATTCTCGTGAATGTGCAGTAAGCGGTGGTAGCCAGGGTGGGCAGGCAATGCAACTTCCGGGAAGTTCACAGAGGTGACCGATGTTCCGGTGTCGCTATATGTAGCCAACTTCTCGCCAACCTCAAAGCCGATGTTCGCTTGCGCTTCCATGGTGCTGCCGCCAACATGTGGCGTGAGGATAACGTTGTCGAATTCGCGCAGGGGTGAAAGAAATTCTTCGCTGTTTGATTTCGGCTCAACCGGGAATACGTCAATTGCCGCACCAAGAAGCTTTTCGGCTTTCAAAGCTGCGCAAAGAGCATCGATATCGATCACTGTACCGCGCGCTGCGTTGATGAGGATCGCGTCCTGCTTCATCTGGGCAAGCTCT
>DAITOW010000210.1:0-5507 GCA_036833965.1 Oleiphilaceae bacterium | reverse complement strand
ACCATGAGCCGGCTGTTCTGTTAATCAGCATAGTGTTTTTTCCGAACCAGCCCAGGCCGGATCTTTGGGCAAGAGCGCGTTCCAGTACGGGTGCACTGTCGACAAAAGCCCGGAAGTTCAGCTCGGCTTCGCTTTGTTCACGAATGAATGCGATTAAGTGCTTGAGTCGATTGCGGATCAGTTTGTGGTAGTCGCGTCCCAATGTATAGCGACTAATATACGCTGCTTCAGGGTCGTCGAGTTGCTGTTGAGCGTTTTGCATGGCTTCCGGCAGGTAATCCATGCGAACCGAGATGACACGTAAGGTGCCCTCAATCAATTCATCGGGTCGCCAGCGCTTGCTGCCGTGGGTTTGCATGTACTCCAGATCGCCATGATAGCCCCCGTTCAGCCAGGCCTGATACCGTTCGATGTGTTCACCGAGTTCGGTAGTGCTTACGCCAAGCTGTTGAAAACCCAGTTCTTTTGCGCGACTTTGGATTGCATTCCAGAGTCCGGGCGGGGTTGGCATAAGATTTTTTGTTGATCGTGACATGATGTTAAGTGAAGAATCCGGGGTGCTTTGCTAAGCTTAACAGATAAGTAGTCGCTTAACTTAAGGTTGTTTCGAGTTTGTACTGTCTCGCTCGAATCCAAGTTTAGCAAAGTTAAATTGGCGACGCCGTGAAAGTGGACAGGGTACTGACATAGTTCAGCGTTTGGTGAGTCAACGACGCAATGCAAATAAACCTGGCGAATGAAGATGCGACCGCAACTTTTGGTGCAAGCCTGGCAAAGGCTTTGGCGAAAGGTGCATTGCCGCTAACGGTCGTCTATTTGCATGGTGATTTGGGTGCAGGTAAAACAACGCTAGTTCGCTCAATTTTGCGGGGCTTCGGCCATCAAGGCAGCGTTAAATCGCCAACCTACACGTTGGTTGAAGAGTACGATCTGCCAGATCTGAAGGTCTACCATTTTGATTTGTATCGATTGGCTGATCCGGAAGAGTTGGAGTTTATGGGCATGCGGGACTTCCTTAATCCGGATCTTGAATCGCGCGGCAGTATTGTTTGTTTTGTCGAGTGGCCTGAGAGAGGCGCAGGTTTATTGCCTGAGGCTGACATTGATTTGACTATGGAAATAGCAGGCGAGGGGCGGGTTTGTCGCGTTACTTCGACCTGTGAGTCCTTATTGGATATTGGTGAGTTTGAGAACGAGGTGTTACATGACTAATGTTCTGAGATTCTTTTTGATCGGTTTCTCGACCTTATTGTTTGCAGCGTATGCTCAGGCAGGCAAGCAGGTAGACGTGAAGGAAATTCGTCTTTGGAACGCGCCGGATCATTCGCGACTGGTGCTTGATTTGGGCGCGTCTGTCAGTCATCACCTGATGACCTTGCAAAACCCCGAGCGAGTCGTGATTGACTTGAAAGGTGTGAAAAAGAATACCCGTTTTGACTCCCTCGACCTGGCATCGTCACCGATTAAATCCATTCGGAGCGCTGTGCGAAACGGTTCCGATTTGCGCATCGTGCTAGATATGTCCCAGAGCGTGAAGCCTAAAAGCTTTTTGCTCGCGCCAAATGATCAATACGGCGACCGTTTGGTCATTGACCTTTATCCCAAAGACACCAAAGCAGCGGATAAGCCGGTCAAAAAACTTGAAATCGTTGATGGTGCGCGTGATGTGATCGTTGTTGTCGATCCCGGGCATGGGGGTGAAGACCCCGGAGCAATCGGGCCTGGCAGGGTTCGGGAAAAAGACGTTGTTTTGGCTATTTCCAAGGAGCTGGTTAAGCAAATCAACAGCGTGAAAGGTTACAAAGCCTATCTCACGCGGGAAACCGATTACTATATTGGCTTGAGGGCCCGAACCGAAATTGCCCGCAAGCGAAATGCAGATTTATTTGTTTCGGTGCATGCAGATGCGTTTACCCGTGAGCAGGCTAATGGTGCTTCGGTCTATGCATTGTCTCTTCGCGGTGCGTCCAGTGAGACAGCGCGTTGGTTGGCACAGAAGGAAAATGCCTCTGATTTGATCGGTGGTAGTGGCGTTAAACTTGGCGATCACGACGATATGTTGGCGTCGGTCTTGCTCGATCTCAGTTCGACAGCGAGCCTCAAGGCCAGTCTTTCCGTTGGTGATAAGGTGTTGAGTTCTTTGGGGGGCGTAGCGCGCCTGCATAAGTCTCAGGTGCAGCAAGCGGGGTTTGTGGTGTTGAAATCACCGGACATCCCGTCAATTCTTGTCGAAACAGGCTTTATTTCGAATCCGGCTGAATCACGTCGACTGAAAACGCAAAAATATCAGCGTCAAATTGCAAGTTCGATTTCTACCGGGGTGAAGAACTATTTCCAGGAGTCTCCGCCGATCGGCTCATTGCTAGCTTCAAATCAGGCTTCGTCGCGCGTGGCCTCATATAAAGTTCGGGCAGGTGACACCCTTTCACATATCGCAGCGAGCTACGATGTGAGTGTCAATCAGTTGCGACAGCTCAATAAACTTCGGTCAGATGTGTTGAAGGTCGGTCAGGAGTTGGTATTGCCGCGCTCCTGATTGTTTCAGCATACAAAGTTTCTGTTTTACTGGTCTCGTCCAGGTCTTAGAAAATCAGAGTGTGCGTGATACACTTTCGCGCACTTTCATAACTCCCTTGAATCATGTCTAAAATACATAAATTATCGGCGCGCCTTGCGAATCAGATTGCTGCTGGTGAGGTGGTTGAACGTCCCGCTTCTGTTGTTAAAGAGTTGCTTGAAAATGCGCTGGATGCGGGTTGTGATCGTGTCCAGATCAGTGTTGAAGGTGGCGGCATCAAGCGGATTTCGATTCGCGATAACGGTTACGGAATCGATAAAGATGATTTGCCTTTGGCCCTAAGTCGGCATGCGACCAGTAAGATTATGTCTCTTGATGATCTGGAGGCAGTTGCAACGCTCGGGTTTCGAGGTGAGGCATTGGCGAGTATCAGTTCTGTCTCGCGTTTGCAGTTAAGTTCTAAAGCTGAGGGTGCTCCAGAAGCCTGGATGGTAGAGACTGAAGGGCGGGATATGGACGCGAATTTGAGTCCGACAGCGCACAACCGAGGTACCACCGTTGAGGTGCGTGACCTGTTTTTCAATACCCCGGCTCGACGCAAGTTTCTTCGTACCGAAAAGACCGAGTTTAATCATCTTGAAGAGGTGGTTAAGCGTCAGGCGCTAGGCCGATTCGATGTCGGTTTTGATCTCAGCCACAACGGCAAACCGGTACACAGTTTGCGACCCGCGGTGACGTTGCGCGATAGGGAGCAACGGATTGCCAGCCTTTGCGGTAAGCCTTTTATGGAGAACGCGGTTGAGATCGATGTCGAAGCCTCCGGCTTAAAGCTTTGGGGGTGGGTTGCTCTGCCTACCTTCTCCCGTAGTCAGGCAGATCTACAATACTTTTTTGTAAATGGTCGGGTAATTCGCGATCGGTTGGTTAGTCATGCGGTTAAGCAGGCCTATCGCGATGTTCTGTATCACGGGCGTCATCCTGCATTTGTTTTGTACTTGGAGCTTGATCCTGCGCTGGTTGATGTGAATGTTCATCCAACCAAACACGAAGTGCGCTTCCGCGATGGCCGCTTAGTACACGACTTTATTTTTCGTAGCCTTCATCGGGCATTGGCAGATGTTCGACCGGATGAATATATGCGCGGAGAATCAAGCGAAACGCGTGTCGCAGAAAGTGAGACGATTCATGCCGCCTCCGGACTAGCGGCTCAGCCGGGATACAATAGTCAGGCTTCGATGGCTTTGCCTATGGGAGACTCTCCTGGCGCTAATAGCGTGATTTCAGGGTTTGCCGGTTCAGGCGCGACTGCCGGGCAAGGCTATTCCGGCTATTCGTCACAAGCGCCTTCTGGGACTGAGGTCGCCCGAACGCTTGAAGGCATGAAAAGTCTATATGGCGTTGGAGGTGGTAACGTTCAGGATTATGGGGGTGCTCTCACTTCCGGGCCAGCGCAGGCTTTTGACGGGCAGGTTACTGCAGCTGAACATCCTCTTGGCTTTGCGATAGCCCAGTTACACGGCATTTATATTTTGGCGCAAAACGCTTCAGGCCTAATTGTTGTAGATATGCATGCGGCTCACGAGCGAATCACGTATGAGCGGATGAAAGCCGACTTTTACGGTTCGGGTATTCAGGCGCAACCCTTGTTGGTCCCTATCAGTATGGCGGTCAGTACGAGAGAGGCTGATGTTGCTGAAGAATGTTCCGAAGAACTGCGTAAATTCGGATTGCTCGTTCAGAGAAGCGGCCCTGAATCTCTGGTGGTACGCGAGGTGCCAGTAATTCTGCAGAAAGTTGATGTGGTACAGTTGGTTCGAGATGTGTTGAGTGACATGCTGGGTAGTGGCTATTCGGATCAGCTTGAGGCAAAAGCGAATGAGCTGATGGGGACGATGGCGTGTCACGGTTCGGTACGAGCGAATCGAAGTTTGACGCTTGCGGAAATGAACGCCTTGTTGCGTGACATGGAAGAGACAGAAAGGAGTGGCCAGTGTAATCACGGACGACCAACCTGGACGTCCTTGTCGATGACCGAGCTTGATAAGCTGTTTTTGCGGGGCCGTTAATGTTGTGTCCCGGTGCGCTCCAGTTATGAAAACGAATGTGCACGACATCGATTCCGATGCTTCGTCTGTCAAGGATTCCTTGCCTCTGGCGATTTGCCTCATGGGGCCAACGGCTTCAGGCAAAACGGATTTGGCGATAGAGCTCACCAGGCATCTCCCGGTTGAAATTATCAGTGTAGATTCGGCATTGATTTATCGGCATATGGATATTGGAACAGCCAAACCTTCTGCTGAAGAGTTGGAGCAAGCTCCTCATCGGTTGATTGATATTCTTGAACCTACTGAGTCTTATTCGGTTGCGCGTTTTTATTTCGATGCTTTGAAGGAGATGCGCGAGATCAGTGCCCGCGGCAAGATTCCGCTGCTTGTTGGCGGCACCATGATGTATTTTCGGGTTTTACGCGACGGGATTGCCGCGATGCCGTCTGCGGATGAAGCTGTTCGACAGGAAATTAATGCGCTCGCAGTCGAGAAAGGCTGGCCATATATACATTCGCTTTTAAAGGAAGTTGATCCGGAGGCTGCTGAGAGGATTAAGCCAACAGACCCTCAGAGGTTGCAGAGGGCGCTTGAGGTCTATCGTGTTAGTGGGCGTACCTTGAGTGAACACTGGCGAGATCAGCAAGCAAAGCCCTCGGGCGATAGAGTATCTTCTGATTCAGTTCAGCAGGAGATTAAAAATAATTCTCTTAGAACTGGAAATAAGGACGAAGCAGATTACACTAACACTGGAGACGCTATACCGCCTGTGCCTTATCGTTTGGTTTCGTTTGCCATTTCGCCGTCTGATCGCAAAGTTTTGCATGATCGCATTGCCCAGCGTTTTCGTAACATGCTGGATAATGGTTTTCAGAGAGAAGTGGAATCATTGAGGGCTCGGGATGATCTGAGTCTCGATTTGCCTTCGATGCGTTGTGTCGGGT
>DAITOW010000209.1:0-5556 GCA_036833965.1 Oleiphilaceae bacterium | reverse complement strand
GGATTAATGCCAGCCTGTTTCATAATGCGTATAAACGCAACGCAAGTTACTTCCCCAATTCGCAATACGCACATCAAGGCGCTCCGTCCGAACAAGAACTCGCTCTCTTAAAACCCTATAAACAACAGCTACCAAAAGACTTGTTTGAGGGTGGTTTTACACCCGCAGTATCAAAAGGCGACGGTAACGTTCGCCAACAAATGCGTACCGCAATAAAACTCCTTCGAGAGGCAGGATGGGAACAGGAGAATGGCGTTCTGACAAACAAAGACAGCGGCGAGAAATTCGAATTTGAATTTATCTACCGCCAGGCGGGCCTTGAACGCGTCATTATGCCTTTCGTCAAAAATCTGGAGCGTGTCGGTATTATCGCCAAGCCCCGGCTTGTTGAGAGCGCCCAATACAAGACGAGACTGGATCATTTTGATTTCGACATGATGACCTTTGTGCTCTCACAAGGTACTGCACCAAGTTATGAACAGCGTGACTACTTCCACAGTTCATTGGTGGATGTTGAGGGTAGCCAAAACTACCCGGGGATTAAGAACCCGGTCGTCGATGCACTCATCGAGAGCTTATTAAAGAGTCAATCTGAGCAGGAACTGATCACCACAATGCGTGCTTTGGATCGCGTACTGATGTTTGAACACTACATCGTGCCAAACTGGCACATTGGCATCCATAGGGTTGCCTACTGGAATCGTTTTTCACGCGCACTTCCCTCGCTTTCCTATAAGCTGGGAGTGGAGAATTGGTGGATCAAGCCGCACTCTCCCTAAGCTTGGCAACGCACTAATTAAGCCCTTAGTAAATTTATTAATTTCTACTATTCTTGCGATAATTAGCTCAGCCAAGGTATAGCAGAATTGAAACGACAAGCATGGTTTAACGCCTTAATCACGGCGCCACTGATTATGGCGTTTACAATTGCGACAGCACTCGCAGAGCCGCTATTAACCCAGCTAACTCCGGAAAAACTCTGGGATGAAAAAGTACGAGCCTTTGGTGATGCTCACGGGGTCCGCTTCGGAACAAGCCTTACCGCCATAGGCAACAAGTTAGAGAACAATGGCAACAAGGGATTTGGCTACGACTGGGACATCTACTTTGACTACAAGTTACTCGAGAAAGAACAAAGCACTCTAACATTAGGTGCTCAGTTCGAGAAACGCGCCACCCGATCAGGGACCGACCCTAACTTTAACGGCTTCCCAAACCCCTCGTGTCCAACCTGCCCATGGACCAGTATTTTCGTGCTTGATGGCAACTTCTACGATCATGACAACGACCTGGTTGAACTCTGGTTAGAATATCAGATTTCAGACTTCAGCATTCTGGGTGGAAGATTCGACCAGGGGCGACGTTTTGCCGGGTTTAGCTATGGTGGCTCGTTTCGCTATTTCTTCAATCAGGCGTTTAGTGGCAACTCAACGCTCTCTCTGCCTTTCGCTACAGCGACCGGTGCAGACGTGACGTATCGACCTAATAAAAGTTACTACGCAATGGCTGGCGTTGCCAACGCCAACGCCAAATCGCAGCACTACTCTAATTTTAACGGAGATCTGTTTACCTATGCAGAGTTCACTCTGACGCCCGATCAGGACAACTACCACTTTTACTACTGGAACATGGACGGTGGCCCTCGCGATGCGCAAAACGGAGCTCTTGCACCCAGAAGCTACGGCTATGGTTTTGCCGGAGAACATCGACTGGATAAGGAATGGCTCGTATTTTCGCGCGTAGGCTTCGCTAACGACGAGGGCAGCGCGCCCTCCAAATCTCAAGTATCGGCGGGCGCCGTTTACGAACAGATGGGAAGATTTGCGACAGGGGTTGGGGTCAGCCTTAACAAAGCTGGAGAGTATCTGGGTCCCGCGACTAACGAAACCCAGATTACAAGCGAAGTCTTCGTAAAGCTGTTTCTTACCGAAAAAATTTCCACTTCCTTTGGTTATACGTTTATTAAAGACATGTTTTATGGAGCAGATGATGACCACGTTTACAGCGCACGCGCGCAAATCTGGTATTAAAATGCGAACCGGTGTATTGGCAGCTTTGTTAAGCATCACCTTGTCAACGAATGCTCTTTCGGCAGAGTTGCCTGAGTGGTGGAATGACTGGGCGAAACGAACAGAGGCTAGTCGTAAAACGATTAATGACATGACAACCTCGGCCAACAAGCTAGACGCAGACATTGCTTATAACGAGTTTCTTGAATACTTTGATGAAGACGTAAAGATTCATGGCCTAACCGACTCAACCGTGGGAAAAGAAACAGTAAAAGAGCATTACTACCCCGTGTTTCATATCCTGAATCTGGTACTTGTTAATGACGCTTTAATTGCGGTGGGCGATCAGGTAATGGAGCGCTATCACGCCTGGCGCAGCTTTGATGCAGAAACCGGCACACTCCAGTTCGATAACTGCGAGTTCAAACCGAAGAGCGGAGCATTTTCAATTCGCGGCTATACGCTGTTCAATATCCGTGAAGGAAAAATCGTCGAACGTTTCAGTAACCACGATCACGGTTATCGATTCCAACAAACTTGTGGTAAAGCCGATAAGGGCAATGCCATCAAAGCCAGCCTTTCTGGTGGCTTCGAAAACGACAATGAGGTCTATCAATGGGGTCTCACGCAGTTGGACAACATGAGTAAAATCAATCTTTCGATGGAGGATCGATTGGCCCTGGCGACCGACTCGTTTGCAAAGGACGCCGAAATTCTTGGGGTTGGCCCAAAGCCGGCCTCTATCAAAGAGCTCAAACAATATCTGAAAACACTATGGAGCGCGTTTCCCGACCTTATTTATCACCAGAATGGCGCTGCAACTGCTTGGGGCCGACTCGCAATTAACTATCAAGCCGCAGGTTCTCACCGCGGGGAGTGGCATGGTGATAAAGCAACGCATCAAGCAATTTTGCTGAAAGGTGAAATGATCCTGCAATTTAATCAGGAAGGTAAGATTATCAAAGCCTCAATTTATGACAAACTTGATCAGCTCTAGCGATTCAAACGCATCGCAGCATTTCAATATGAGGTATGCCATCCTCGTCGTAGACATCGGACACCTGCGCATAGCCGAAGGACTCATAAAATGCCTTTAAGTGGGCTTGCGCAGAAATTCTATTGCCTAATTTGGGATACATTTTATCTGCTTCGGCAAGCACATATTCCATTAGCCTGTAACCCAAACCGATTCCCCTTCCCTGTTCCGCCACAACGACCCTGCCAACCGCCGGCTCTGCATACTTGATACCCGGCGGAACTAATCTCGCGTAAGCCAGAACCCGCTGTTCCGGATCAACCCCGAACACATGCAATGACGCCTCGTCTTTCTCGTCGATGTCGGGATAAATACAGTCCTGCTCAATCACAAACACATCCTGTCTCAGCATCAAAATCCTGTGCATTTCGCGTCCACTTAACGCATCAAAAGGCTTGCTGACCCATGTAATCAAATTTCTATCCATTAATATCTTCTTTTACTAGTTTATCCATTTAGAGATTGTGGAATAATACTAACTCACGGGCGTGCACCAAACGATAATCATAACCCTTAGCCGCGTAGTACATCATGAAGTTAAAAACATTTCTTAAAAAGTTACTGGTTTCAGAGGCGCTGGAACAGAAACTGGACCGAATCGAAAACCCGGTTGGATCTCTCGGTTATGATCCATGGGGCTTAAATACGGACACCAACAAAATTGCTTTTTCTTTGTTCTCAACGGTGTATGAAAAGTACTTCCGCGTTGAAACGCATGGCATCGAACACATTCCGGATAATGGTCCTGTGCTGATCGTAGCAAACCACAGTGGGCAGCTTCCTATGGACGGAGTGCTAATAGGTTATGCCGTGGCAAATAGGAAGCACGCACCGCGTTATCCGCGAGCAATGATTGAACGATTTTTCCCTACGGTTCCCTATATTGGGAACGTTCTTAACCAACTAGGTGCTGTTTTAGGAGATCCGACCAACTGCGCGAAGATGCTGGATAATGGTGAAGCCGTGATCGTTTTCCCCGAGGGAATCAGGGGTTCCGGAAAACCCTACAGTAAACGCTACCAGTTGCAGCGTTTTGGCAACGGATTTGTTCGCCTTGCCATGGAACACAACACACCCATTGTGCCGGTTGGAGTTGTTGGTTGCGAAGAGACGATACCAGCCATTGCCAATATCAAACCTCTGGCAAAAATGCTCGGCATACCCTATGTCCCTGTCGCGCTACCCTTCATCTTCCCGGCCAAGGTACACCTTAACTTCGGCAAACCGATTCATTTCGATAATGAAGAACTGACCGAGGATCAAGTAGTGCGCCGGGTCGAAAAAGTTAAAAAAGCAATCAACGGCTTAATTGCCAAAGGCCTTGAACAGCGTAAAAGTATTTTCTAATGACAACACAAACAAACAAAACAAAAAAAGCCGAAAAACCAGTTAGCAAGAGAGCGAAGACCACCAAAGGGAAAAAGCCAACGGTATTGATTACCGGTGCAGCAGGTGCACTGGCCCAGCAAGTGATTGCGCGTTTGCGAGACCATACACAGATAGTTGCCGTTGACTTTCGACAAGAAACCTTCCATGGCGAGGACATCCCCAGCTACAAGCTTGATTACAATAAGCGTGTCTTTGAAGACTTGTTCAAGAAGTATGACTTTGACAGCGTCATTCATTTAGGCCGAATTCAAAGCAGCGAGGAAACCATGCTGCGGCGCTATAACGCCAACGTTTTGGGCACGCATAAGCTAATGGATTTGTCGCACAAATATGGTATTCGCCATGTTCTGATTCTCTCGACCTATCATGTATATGGTGCCGATGCGTACAACCCAGCGCTCATAGACGAAAGCGCGCCGCTCAAAGCTGCAGAATTAACCCAGGATCTGGTCGACTCGGTAGAGCTCGAAAACTTGGCCAACATTTATTTGTGGAAATATCCGGACCTTCACATCACAATCCTGCGACCATGCAATATTATTGGCCCGGGCGTTAACAACACGATCAGCCGATTGCTCTCAAGTAAATTTCCACCGTGTTTGCTCGGCTTCTCACCAATCATGCAGTTCATTCACATCGAAGACATGGCCGATGCAATCGAACTTGCCTATAAAAAATGTCATCGAGGAGTGTTTAACGTTGCACCAAGCGATTGGGTAGCTTATCAGGACGCGCTTGAACTGTGCGGAGGCACACCTATTCCGGTTCCGTCCATTCCTCCTATATTACCGCGGATGATCGCTAAAATTTTAAACCTGAAGTCGTTTCCACCGTATCTCCTCAACTACTTCAAATACCCTGTTGTAATTGACGGTCGTGAATTTGAAAACACCTTTGGATTCAAGGCCAAGCACTCTCTTCAGGAGATATTCAGTAGCTATAAAAACTTTAAGCAGGTATGAGCGAAAGAGGATCAGTCAGTGGAGCTACAGAGCGAGGAATCGGTTCAATGCCCGTTTTGCTGGGAAAGCTTTACCATACTCGTTGATCACAGTGTCGAACATCAGGAATATGTTGAAGATTGCTATGTTTGTTGTCGTCCGATCTTGTTCAATGTCACCT
>DAITOW010000208.1:0-5651 GCA_036833965.1 Oleiphilaceae bacterium | reverse complement strand
GGGATTCGACACCGCACAATGCGCGGGTCTCAACAGTAGACAAACTCATAGGCATCCTTGCACTATTATTGTGAATTGCACCGCTTTAGTGCGGCTACGGCATTATCCTTTGCCGTTGTAACGAAAACATTTACTCAGAGACTTTTTCTTCGAGCTCCGCAACCGTCTTTTCCAACTTTTCCAGCATAGCCCGAGTCCGCTCCAGCACCGCCTGCTGCGCCTCAAACTCTTCGCGGGAAACCAGGTCCAGCTTATTGATAACACCAGCGATCACAAGCTTCAGGTTGCTGGCCATCTCGTCTTGAGCCGCCTTACCAAACTCGGGGAACACCTGATTTACTTGCTCTTGAATAAGACCAAATAGTTGTTGAGGATTGAGCATGTTGAACAGCCTCCAGTACAGCAAAAGTTAGGGCAGAGTTTACCACCGCACTTTGCCGAATCACAGTTCAGATTCCATGCACCAAAATGGCGCATCATTTTGGTGCATCAATGCAGTTATTGCTCCTCAACTGCGCACCGAACCACTAAAAAGACAACAACAACACTAATAAGCCACTGTTTTTATTAAGCTTTTACTTGTTGGCACAGCTACTGCTTTATTAGCCCTCAATGCAGCAGTAAAACCCGCTGACATGTCGAGTAATTAATATTCATAAAGTAGTAGGCGGCATAATAAGGAGACACTCATGAAACTCGTAACTGCCATCATAAAGCCTTTCAAGCTAGACGATGTGCGTGAAGCACTATCTGAAATCGGCGTACAAGGTATCACAGTAACTGAAGTTAAAGGTTTTGGACGCCAAAAGGGGCATACCGAACTATATCGTGGCGCTGAATACGTCGTGGACTTCCTTCCGAAAGTAAAAATCGAAGTAGCTATTGGTACTGATTTGCTTGATCAAGTAGTTGAAGCAATCGCAAAAGCTGCAAACACAGGGAAAATCGGTGACGGGAAAATCTTTGTTTCTGCTCTGGAACAAGCGATTCGTATCCGTACCGGAGAAACCGGCACTGACGCTGTATAAAACAAACTAAGTAACAGAAATTATAAGGCCTAAGTACGGAGGGCTCCCATGGAACAATTATCCAACAACATATTTGAACTACAGTATGCGATGGACACCTTTTACTTCTTGGTGTGCGGTGCATTGGTAATGTGGATGGCGGCAGGCTTTGCCATGCTTGAAGCTGGTCTTGTTCGTGCAAAGAACACGACTGAAATCCTAACAAAGAACGTCGCTCTATTCGCGATCGCATGTACGATGTATTTGATTTGCGGTTACGAAATCATGTACGGCGGCGGCTACTTCCTAAGTGCAACCGATAGCGTTGCTTCTATGGATGAAGCTGCGATCGCTGGTGTTCTTGCTTCTGCAACTGAAGCTGGCTTCGGTGAAATGGGCGAGTACTCAGGCGCATCAGACTTCTTCTTCCAGGTAGTATTCGTTGCAACAGCAATGTCTATCGTTTCTGGTGCAGTGGCTGAGCGTATGAAGCTTTGGGCTTTCCTAGTGTTCGCAGTCGTTATGACTGGTTTCATCTATCCAATGGAAGGTGCCTGGACTTGGAACGGCGACGCGGTATTCGGTTTGTATGAGCTTAGCTACAGCGACTACGCAGGTTCCGGTATCGTTCACATGGCTGGTGCTGCTGCAGCGCTTGCTGGTGTCATCCTTCTTGGCGCTCGTAAAGGCAAGTACGGTCCTAACGGTGAAGTAAACGCGATCCCAGGTGCAAACCTTCCTCTTGCAACGCTTGGTACCTTCATCCTTTGGATGGGTTGGTTCGGTTTCAACGGTGGTTCTACTTTGAAGCTTGGCGGCATCGCAGTTGCTAACGAAGTTGCTAGCGTATTCCTGAACACTAACGCAGCAGCAGCTGGCGGTTTGATCGCTGCATTGATCGTTGCTCGCGTACTGTTCGGAAAAGCGGACCTTACAATGGCATTGAACGGTGCACTGGCTGGTCTGGTTGCTATCACTGCTGAGCCTGCAGATCCATCTCCACTACTTGCTACTATCATCGGTGCAATCGGTGGTGTGATCGTTGTCTTCTCAATCGTGACTCTTGATAAGCTTAAGCTTGACGATCCAGTCGGTGCGATCTCTGTACACGGTGTTGTTGGTCTTTGGGGTATCTTCGCGGTACTACTTTCAGACGCAGACGCGACCTTCATGGGTCAGTTGGTAGGCGCATTGACCATCTTCGTATGGGTATTCGTAACGAGCTTGATCGCTTGGGGTGTTATCAAGGCGGTTATGGGTCTTCGAGTATCGGAAGAAGAAGAGTACGAAGGTGTCGACCTTTCAGAGTGTGGTATGGAAGCATACCCAGAGTTCACTAAAGACTAATTGTCCTTAGTAAACCTAAAAAACGAAAAGGCTCCCCAAGGGGAGCCTTTTTTGTCCGGTGATTTCTTGTTAAGAAAACTACTTGTTAAGAAAATTACGCATTAATTCTGCGGTGTAAGCAGGCACTTCGATCATCGCCACATGACCAATACCCTCAATCACTGCTTTTTCAGAATTCGCCACAAGCTCTGCGTAACGATCAATATTCGCCACATTAATCGCGTTGTCCTGATCTCCCCAGATAATGAGCATCGGCGCTCTAATGTTGCCAAATTCCTTATCAAGCCCAAGCGTGAGATCAGACCGGATATCCGCAAAAATCTTTTGATTAATTTCTTTACGAGACACGGCGATCTCTGCCTCTGCCCTGGCGATTGCAGCCGGAATAAACGGCTTCTCGGACATCACAAAATCAAGCAACTGATAAAAGTCCTCCTCTGTTTTTGGAATCAAAGGATTGTCACCTTGCTCAAGCAGCTCATCCATTTTCGAAGGGATGTCATGCACACCCGCCGGGCTAATTAATGTCACGCTGAGCACCTGCTCAGGGTGACGCGCAGCGTACAAGGAGGAAATTGCGCCACCCATCGAATTACCGACCAAATGGAAGGACGGCACCTTAAGCTCCTCCATCAAGCTATGAACATAGTTCACTTGGTCTACAATATGGTAACTGCCCTGCAGGTCTCTCGTGTTTTCTCCATGAGCCAGCAAATCCGGCGCGATCACCCGATACTGAGCCCCAAACTGCTGCGCCAAACGAAGCCAGTTTTCCTTGCTGCCGCTGAAACCATGCAACATAAGCATCACCGGTGCATCCACACCATTATCCAGCAGCGCCATTTCCTGCCCGTTGACAGTAACCGTCCTGTGCAGAAGACCCGCTTTCTCTGACTCCATCGCAATTGCCCAGTCACGGAACTCAACGCGATATTCATTGGAGGCGAGATTAAAACCAAAGACGAGCACCGCTAAAACAGCGAACGAGACGAGTAACTTCTTCACAGTCGTTTTCCTTATAGAACAGTTTATTTCGCACTTACTTGGCAAAAACCAAGGCATGCTAGTGGACAGAGAATAGCCAGACTATGGTAAGCTGCGTGCTGAATTGATATATGTGGCCAACAATAAAGACAGCATTATGGCAACCAGATCCGTTTTAGGCTTAACCTACACAGCCCAGCTGTTCAAATCCAGAGGTTTGGACAGTGATGCAGTATTGGACCAACACGGTCTGAACAGAGACCGCATTGATCCTAATGCTCGTATCACACGAAGCAAAGAGCTATCGATCTATCAGGACTTGTTCAAACTGCACCCTGACCCCTTGATTGGTCTTGGTATTGGACCGTATCTTGGTCCCGCAGGCTACGGCCCTTTCGCCATGCTACTGGCAAGTTGCAAGGACGGCTATGAAAGCTGCCAGATGGGTATTCGTTACCAGGCGATGGGCTACATGTATGGCGAAGTGAGTTTTGAACTTTCGCCCGAACATTCATCATTTCGTGTTGACCCGGCGATGCTGCCCGAAGACGTACGTGATTTCATTTTGTATCGAGACATGGCCGGCTGCGTTAAACTCATGCGCGATATCTACATGATGAACGGCTTGGAGTTCATCATTTCCGAAGTACATCTCACGGCAAAACCCAAGAAACAGGATCTCGAAAAGTTTAACCAGGCCTTCGCGTGTACCGTAAAATTCGGCATGCCGAGCAATCGTATCATCATTCCGACGAGCGTTTTGAAGATCCCGTTCCCGCAAGCAAACAAAAGCGCTTTCGACATGTATCGAGAGCAATGCGAGCAAATTCTCTTTGAATCAAGTCAACAGGAAGAAACGCTCGCAGATGCACTGAAGAGCTATCTGATCATGTTCAGCTACAACATTCCAAAAGCAAAAGAAGCAGCGCAAACCTTTGGCATGTCGGAGCGCACACTCCGCAGAAAGTTGAGTGATGAAAATAGCAGCTTTCAAGCTGTTCTGGACGATGTTCGCTTTGAAAAAGCCAAGCGGTGGCTTGGTGATTCATCTTTGAGCATTGAGCTCATTGCACTCAAACTGGGATATCAGGAGGCGGCTGCATTTAATCATGCATTTAAGCGTTGGAGCTCCCTTAGCCCCTCTCAATACAGAAAGGCTCATTCCTCCAGCAAGTAACCAATCGCCTTTTTCAAGCGTTTGATATGCCCCGGATGAAAGCCTTGAAACGAACCAATGACCTCACCTTTTTGATCAATCAGAAAAGAGCTCGGCAACCCGACGAGGTTATAAGCCCGCTGTGTTTTGCCCGTTAGCTCAGACAAAATAACGTAATCCACCGGAAACTTCTGCAGAAAAGCTCTCGCTTCTTCCGGGCTTTCATCGAGATTGATTGCAATCACCTGAAAGTCCTCCGGACTATACTCTTTTTGTAAGGCATCAAGGGCGGGAAGTGACTGCTGACATGGGCCACACCATGAGGCCCAAAAATCTAGGTAAATAACTCTGCCGCGATAATCACTAAGCGCATGCGATCCGGAGCCATCCAGAGCAGGCAGACGGAACTCCGGAGCCAGCCCGCTACTCCACGCGAGTTGGCTGCAAGACAGAATAATCAGAAAGCGCAGAACACGGAGCATGAAACGTCATTAACCAAGCAAAAGTTACTGTTTAGAACGTCGCTTCGCGTTTTAGTTCCCTGCTAATCGCAGGAACCGGAACAACCGCTTAGATCTTTCAAGGCTTCCAGATCCAGAATGTGCAAATCAGTGCGTTTCACTTCAATGAGACCGTCATTCTGGAAACGCTTGAACAGGCGGCTAATGGTTTCTGGCGCCATATTGAGATGGTTGGCAATATCGCGTCGGGCCATCATCAAGTGAAAACGGGTTTCAGAGTAGCCTCTCTGCTTGTAACGCGCAGACAATGCCACCAAAAACGCCGCCAGCTTTTGATCCACGCTATGCTCATGAAGCTTGGCGAAGGAGTTGTGTACTTCCTTACTCATCAAGCTGAACAGGTGTTGCTGTAAACCTGGAACCTTAGTGGCGAGTTGCTCTAGATCTTTGTAGCGAATCGCACACAAACTTGAGGTGCCCAAAGCGACCGCGGTGGAGCCGTGAACACTGCTGTAAATCGCATCCAGGCCAAACAATTCCCCGGGCAAATGGAAACTGGCGATGTGCTCCGAGCCTTGAGAATCATTCAAAACGGTTTTGAACATGCCAGACTTCACGGCATAAATATATTCAAATGGCTGTCCTGCAGAATAGACAGTCTCTCCCTCTTGAAATACCCGACCCGTGTCAACGATC
>DAITOW010000207.1:0-5661 GCA_036833965.1 Oleiphilaceae bacterium | reverse complement strand
CAACGACATTTTTTTGACTCCTTATCTAGAATCACACCAAGAAAAGCGACAAACAACCGTCAAATCCGCCGAAACACATTCTTAGGTCATTGTTTTTTAAAGTTTTTTACATTCTGGCACACCCCTCGCAGAGAACCTTGCAACTTACTACTTCGCCTAACCGGTTGTGAAACCCGAGGGACTACTATGGATACCAACGACAAAGCAGCTCAAACGATTGACTTCAATCGTGCAAAGGTAACATCGACCTACAAAAACATCAGTCGACAAATCGTTGATTCTAATGATGCCGTCACCAGGACAACCCGAAGACTTCAGACCAGCCTGGATATTGCGGTATTGATTGACATATTCGTTCAAGAGCTCTCTGAACTAATGAAGCCAGGCTTGGTTAGATTCCAAACACCAACCGGCAACTCATACAGCTTTGGCGAAGACTCTGGCGCCCACAACTGTCAATTCAATCTCGCGATTGAAAATACGAAACTTGGAAAACTTACGGTTAATCGTCGGAAGCGCTATTCCGAGGAGGAAATCTCCATCATTGAGTTTATGGCAAGCCTTTTGGTCTTTCCGCTAAGAAACGCTCTTATGTATAAAGAGGCGCTCGCCAATGCATTAACTGACGAACTTACTGGCATGGGCAATAAACGCGCGCTTCAATCCAGCCTCCACCGGGAAGCGGAGCGCGCAATTCGCCACAAGATTCCGCTTTCCGCCATCATTATGGATATCGACCATTTCAAAGCAATCAACGATCAGTTCGGGCACGCTTGCGGAGATGCCGTGCTTGCGAGGCTTGCCGAAGTAATCAAGTCAAACTTTAGAAAGAGCGACCTTTGTTTCCGCTATGGTGGCGAGGAGTTCTTAATGCTGCTGGATGACGCAGACATCAATCAGGCGAAATATACAGCTGAACGCTTGAGACAAGCGATTGAAAACGAGCTATTCGTCTATAACGGGGAAGCCCATGCAATTACTGCCAGTTTTGGCTGCGCAAATTTCGACGCAAATGAAACGCTGGAAAATTTCATCATTCGCGCCGACAAAGCACTCTATACCGCCAAGCGCACCGGTAGAAACCAGGTAATCACGCACACCTCGACCGGCCAAAGCAAAGATGCTGACGCTATCGAGGGCTAAAGCTCTCTAGCGTCTTTTTAGCCGAGCAGGCTTAGGCTTTGTATTGAACGCTCGCTTTTGTTTCCTCTGATCTTCGACTTTCGTTTTCGGACTCTTGGCTTTAATCCGAACAGGAGGAAGAGATACCAAAGCTCGCAACTCATTAATCTCTTTATTGTTTAACTCTTCCCACGCCCCAACTTTCAAGCGGCTAGGAAGAAAAATACAACCATAACGGACGCGCTTAAGCCGACTAACCTGGACGCCCTGAGACTCCCATAGACGACGAACTTCCCGGTTACGCCCCTCCATCAAAACAACATGGAACCATTGATTCGATGAATCGCCGCCTGCGGGTTGAATGTCCGTGAACCTTGCTACACCATCCTCGAGCAACACTCCTTCCTTGAGCCGCGCGAGCATAGCATCATCCACATCACCATGAATTCGGACAGCATATTCGCGATCCACACCGTAAGACGGGTGCATGAGTCGATTTGCCAACTCACCGTCGGTAGTGAGAATCAGCAGACCGCTAGTATTGATATCCAAACGCCCCACTGAGATCCATCGCTGATTTTTCAATCGGGGTAAATTTTCAAATACAGTTGGACGTCCCTCAGGATCAGAGCGCGAACAGATAACACCCTCCGGCTTACTGTACACGATGACCCGGTCATCTACCCTGACATCGTTCTGCAACTTGACCGGTTTACCGTCAACGCGAACCGTGTCACTGGGTAACAATCTGGCACCCAGAGACACCTTCTCGCCATTGACACTGACTCGACCCTCAGAGATCCAGCGCTCAATTTCCCGACGAGAACCCAAGCCTGCCTGCGCAAGCACCTTTTGTATTCGTTCGCCTGAAGGCTCAGACATTCACTACTCCACTGGGAATAAAGAGTTAAGAAGATTGTGTGTTACTTACTTTTAAAATCTCAGCTTTAAGATCTTCGTAAGTATGCACTGCAGGGAACTGCGGAAATTCATCAATCACGTTTTGAGGCGATTTAAACAATATGCCCGCTTCAGCCTGCTTGAGCATTGTCGTGTCATTATAGGAGTCACCAGCTGCAATCACACGATAATTTAACAACTGAAACGCTCGCACTGACTGACGCTTCGGATCTTTTTGTCGCAAAAGATAATCCGTAATACGACCATCTTCGTTCACCTCAAGCTTATGGCAGAACAACGTTGGATACCCAAGCTTGGCCATAAACGGCATACCAAATTCATAAAACGTATCTGACAGAATAACCAACTGAAATCGCTCGTTTAACCACTCAACGAATTCCTTGGCGCCAGGAAGCGGATCAAGAGTTTCGATAACTTCCTGAATCTCCTTCAAGCCATAACCATGCTGATCAAGGATTCTCAAACGCTGCTGCATCAAAACATCATAGTCAGGAATATCGCGCGTCGTTGCTTTTAACTCTTCGATACCCGTTTTCTCTGCAAAGGCGATCCAGATTTCCGGAATCAACACTCCTTCCAGATCAAGACAAACTAATTCCACGCTAAATACTCCTAGCTCTTGCTTTAACCAAATGAAAATTTGGGCGCCATTCTAACCAAAAGGCTCTGGCTTGCATATTGATAAATCATCGATACAATCCCAAGCCTTTCCTATTTTACGCAACCGGAACCTGAAGATAATGGAATACAATTTCAATCTGGCGGACAACCTTACACCTGAAGCCATTGCCTCGCTCAACACCAAGCTTGCAGAAAAATCTCCGCGAGAAATTCTCAAATTCGCATTATCGCATTTCGACAATATTGCCATTTCTTTCAGCGGCGCGGAGGACGTGGCGCTGATTGAGCTTGGACATAAATTGGTAGAAAAGCTCCAGATATTCAGCCTCGACACGGGAAGGCTTCATCCTGAGACATATCGCTTTATTGAGGATGTCCGCAAGCATTACAACATTCAAATTGATGTAATGAGCCCTGACGCCGAAGAATTAAGTATCTTTGTAAAAGAAAAAGGCCTATTCAGCTTTTTCGAGGACGGCCATAAAGAGTGCTGCTCTATCAGGAAGGTCAAACCCTTACGCAAAAAACTGGCGACACTCGACGCCTGGATTTCCGGCCAGCGCAAGGACCAAAGCCCGAGCACTCGCTCTGAAGTTGCTGTTATTGAGATAGACAACGCCAATGGTGCAGAAGGAAAGACCCTAATCAAATTCAACCCTTTGGCAAATTGGTCTTCAAAAGAGGTTTGGGACTATCTGCGCATGAGCGAAGTACCAACGAATGCGCTTCACTCTCAAGGCTTTATCAGCATTGGATGCGAACCTTGCACGCGCGCAGTGCTTCCAAACCAACATGAACGGGAAGGCCGTTGGTGGTGGGAAGAGGAAACCCAGAAAGAGTGTGGACTCCATATAAAGTGAGGTAAGTGAGGTATTAGGGGAGGCAAATGCCGCCCCTAACCTTTGTCTCTCAGACTAATATTCCTATGCGGAGTAACGAGGGATGTCTACCCCTTCAAACACCTTGGAAACATCCTCTCGGTGAGAATGACTGTAGAAGGCCTCATCCACCAGATCACGCGTCAAGTGAGGCGCAAACTCCGATAAGAATTCATACATAAAGCCTCGCATAAATGTTCCTTTGCGCAACGCGATGCTGGTAACCGCATCAGGAAACAAGTCGGTTGCAGGTATCGCAACCAAATCCGAGTCGCGAACAGGATCAAAAGCCATCGAAGCAATAATCCCGACTCCCAATCCAAGGCGAACATAGGTTTTGATAACATCTGCATCGGATGCTGTGAACACCACATTTGGCTCTAGGCCTTTCGAGGCAAACGCCTCGTCCAACTTGGCACGACCGGTAAAGCCAAGCACGTAGGTGACGATAGGCTGCTCCGCCAATTTCTCCAGAGTAAGCTTGGACTCGCTTAACAAAGGATGCCCTTTAGGAACAACCACAACCCGGTTCCAGCGATAGCAAGGCATCATAATCAAATCCGCGTGCAAACTCAGTGCTTCGGTAGCAATCGCGCAATCAACGATTCCGTCAGAACACATTTCCGATATCTGAGCGGGCGTCCCCTGATGCATATGAAGTGAAACATCTGGATAACGCTTCATAAAGCGACTGATAATTGGTGGCAATACATAGCGCGCCTGAGTATGCGTCGTTGCGACAGTTAGCTCCCCAGTTCGGTTGTCATTGAACTCGTGCGCTATCTTTTTGATATTTTCGACTTGCGAAAGAATGTCGCCGGCAACCGCCAGTATTTTCTCTCCTGCAGGAGTAATCCTTGTTAAATGCTTACCACTTCTGGAAAACACCTCGACACCCAACTCATCCTCCAAAAGCCTGATCTGCTTACTAATACCCGGCTGCGATGTGTACAAACTCTGCGCGGTCGCAGAGACATTGAGGTCATGATGAGCGACTTCCCATATATAACGCAGCTGTTGTAACTTCATTTTCGCAGTCCCTCATCCAAACTTAATAGTATAAAGCTATAAGCAATTATTATTTTGAAGAATAAAAACATCCTATATATTACCCTTTCAACTTACGCTCCATCAGATTGCTAACAATATAGACTAAAAATATGGAATTTGTGGCCTTAGCCAATTTTTTACAATATGTTTTAGCTGGCGCTGGGGTCGGGTTCGCAGTCGGACTCACAGGTGTTGGTGGCGGATCACTGATGACTCCGCTCCTGATCATGTTTAACTACCCCCCTCATATCGCTATCGGGACAGATCTCATGTATGCGGCCGGCACCAAAGCCGGTGGAATCGTAGCCCACGCAAAACAGAAAACCATTAACTGGGGCATCGTGCTTCGCCTGAGCAGCGGAAGCATCCCGGCATCCATTGCTACCGTCTTTATGCTCAAGCATGTCTTTTCTGATGCTGAAGACTATCAGCCACTTCTGCTCACATCGCTTGGCCTGATGCTGATGTTCACCGCAGCAGTTATTCTGCTGAAGGGGCGCCTCATGCGATCCTACGCTTTAAGCGAAAGTCAGTTGACTTGGCTAAAACGAAACCAAACAACGCTCACTGTGATTATGGGAGCTTTTCTAGGCGTTTGCGTGACGCTGTCTTCTGTTGGTGCCGGCGCCTTTGGGGCTGCTGTATTGATGGTTTTGTACCCTCGCCTAAGTCCGGTGACGATTATCGGAACAGACATTGCTCATGCGGTTCCCCTCACCCTTATTGCGGGCTTGGGGCATATGCAGTTGGGCCACATTGATTTCTTTCTTCTGGCTTCGCTTCTATGCGGTTCGATTCCCGCAATCTTTTTAGGGTCAAAACTGAGCAAACGAGTGCCGGGAAAAGTACTTCAACCATTCTTGGCGGTGCTACTGCTAGGCATCGGGATGAAATACGCGTTCTTCTAGACTTCCGTTCTTAATGAACGGGTATTAAGTTTACTTTTGCCGAGAAAGGCATAGGATTTGCCCCAACCTTTGGCAAAATACCGTGATAGAAAGAACAACCTGAAGAACCTCATCTAATGCTGCTTAAAACCAAATTCCTAGCACCGGCATATAATCCTAAC
>DAITOW010000206.1:0-5718 GCA_036833965.1 Oleiphilaceae bacterium | reverse complement strand
CGCGTTGATTGAAGCGCTGTTTTTGCCTGCACTCATGATTACTTTGATTGGTTATATTGAATCGATTTCAGTGGGAAAAACATTGGGCGCAAAACGTCAGGAAAAAGTTGACCCTGATCAGGAACTTGTCGGTTTGGGTATGGCCAATATCGCTTCGGGCGTGTCGGGAGGCTTTCCTGTGACGGGAGGATTTTCACGCTCTGTAGTGAATTTTGATGCGGGTGCGGTAACTCAGGTTGCCAGTATTCTTGCAGGGCTGGGTATATTGATGGCCTGCCTGTTTTTGACGCCGATCCTCTTTTATTTGCCTAAGGCTACGCTTGCGGCGACGATTATCGTTGCCGTTAGTTCATTGATCGATTTCGGGATGTTGAAACGCACTTGGGCGTATTCCAAGAGTGATTTTTATGCCGTTTGCGGGACGATAATTATTACCCTGACCCTGGGTGTTGAGATAGGAGTTGCTTCAGGTATCTTTTTGTCGATTAGCTTGCATCTCTACAGAACATCCAAGCCTCATATTGCCGAGGTGGGACTAGTAGCCGGGACCGAACATTTCCGCAATGTAGAGCGTTTTAAAGTCGAAACATCGAGCCGGGTTTTAACGCTCCGTCAGGACGAAAGCTTGTTCTTTGCCAACGCAGCGCAACTGGAGGACCGTATTCTGAACGAGGTCTATAGGCGTGACTCGATCGCGCACGTCATCATTCAGTTTAGCGCGGTCAATGAAGTGGATTTCAGTGCACTTGAGATGCTTGAAAGCTTGAACAGCAAGTTGTTAGCACAGGGAATTTGCCTTCATTTTTCTGAAGTGAAGGGGCCGGTAATGGATAAACTCAAGCAAACAGGGCTGTTTGAGGATTTGTCCGGTAATGTCTATTTGTCTCAATATGAGGCGTTTCAGTCGTTGAAGTAATCCTCAAGAGCTTTGCTCTCTCGGGAGTTTTGACTAACCTGTCTAAAATAAATGCGATCGAAGGAGAAGATTATGAATGACGTTCAGGGTTTGGTAATCATGCTTTTGATTGGCGCGGTAGCGGGTTGGCTTGCCGGTCAATTGTTCAAAGGGCGGGGTTTCGGTCTGGTTGGTAACATCGTTGTTGGTGTTGTCGGAGCGGTCGTTGGTGGTTACGTATTGGCTTTTCTTGGCTTGGCGGTGACGGGCATTCTGGGTGCAATTATATCGGCCACGATCGGAGCAATAATCCTGCTGTTTATCTTCAACCTGATATTCAAAAAGTGACTCTCAAGGCAATGAGGCAGTGTGCTTGAGCAGGTTTTAAGTCGGCACGTTGTGTCGACTCTAGTCTGTTAAATCAAGCGCCTCAACGGCAGCCCTTATGGCTTTCGGGATCGGGTGCTTGCAGTGGTTTTTGTAATCAAAAAATACGATCAATCCTTCTCCCTCAGCGGCGACTAGTCCGCTTGATTCGCTCTGCACAAAGTATTTCATTGTAAAGCGGTCGTCTTCGAGTGAAATAACTTTTGTAGAGAGGGTGAGTCTGTCCGGATAAGTGAGAGGCGCTTTGAAGCGGCATGCCGTCGAACCAAGGATTGGTCCAACGCCGCTGTTTTGCATTTCTTCAAGAATACCCAGTTTCTCGAAGTAGGCGATGCGGACACTTTCAAAGTATTTAAAGTAAACTACATTATTTACATGTTGGAATGCATCCATTTCCCCCCATGCAATATCAACATTGATGCTTACTTTACAGTTTTCTACGCTTGCGTTCATTCATGCCTCCTGGATTTAAACTCAATCTAGCATGGGCTTGATTTGCGCGCATCTTTTAAGAGCAGTGCTAAACTTAGGGCGTTGTTAAGAAAGGACAGAAATGAGCAAGAAACGCGGTTTACATGGATGGATCAGGCTTTTGGAAGGCAGTCAGGCGGCTGCCCTTGCAGGTTTGTTGAAGGAGCTTGATCGAGTCACTGCGAGCGATGATTCTTCTGCAGCTCAGTTGAGTGAGCTAATTCTTAAGGATGCGAGTCTTACTTCGCTTATTATCCGGATCGGTAATTCAATCCAGTTCAACCCCAGTTCAACACCTGTTACGACAGTCAGTAGAGCGATTATTAATATTGGTTTCAAACACATTCGCAGTGTCTGTCTCGCGGTTAAAGTTATGGATCAGCTGCTCGAAAATGGTGGTGGCGATATGTTGTTCCAGCGCCTTGCCGAGTGCCTGCATGCGGCGCATCAGACGCGAGGGCTGTGTGGTAAATTCAGTGAAACAGCGAGAGAAGAAGCCTTTATTGCGAGCCTCCTGAGTAATCTGGTCGAGCTACTTGTCCTTTCTTCCGGCGAGCCGGATGTGAATGAACTGGAGAATCGAATCGCCGGTTTGACGTGTGACAAGGAAAGGAACCTCGTTGCTGAAGAGGTGCTCGGAGTGCGCTTTGATACCTTGTCAAAAACATTGATGAAGCGTTGGCGTATCGATGGATTGGTGCATCAGCTTTATGAGCCCGGGGCGACGGACGAACGCTTGAAGGCGATCAAGATTGGTACGTCGATTGCGGGAGCTACGACTACCGGGGTTAACTCCGCTGCTTACAAGCAAGCTTTGAAGGAGTCGGTGAAGTATACGGGTAAAACAGGAGAAGAGGTAAGAGCCCTCTTTGAGAGTTCCCTCCAAATTGCGGTTTTTGCACTGAAAGAGTTCGGAGATCCCAGGCTTACGGAAGCACTCCCTCTGGATGGAAAAGGCACTGCAACAAAGCGCAATGCTCCGGATCTAACTTCAAGCCCTGCAGAGAGTGAGGAAGAGAAAGGTGTAGGCAAAGTCGAACCTGAAGAAAATCTCACAACGGACACAGCAGTTCTTGATGAGGCGTCTCAAAAATCAGGTAAAGGACCGGAGAGCCAAAATGACGCTTCGGAAACAGATCAACAAGCTGGTCCGGACGAAGACGCGCTGCTTACTCCTAATCCAAATCTGCAATTGGGTGCGCTCCAGAAAATGTCCGAGCTGATGCTCGGAGATTTGCAAATAAAAAGCTTTTTCAAATTATTGCTAGAGGGTTTGCACCGGGGTGTCGGGTTGGAGCGAAATGCGTTTTTTCTCCTTGATGCGAAGCAAGGATGCTATTCGGTAAAATTGGTTAGTGGTAGTAATACTCGTGACTGGCCAATGAGCTTGATCCTCAAAGCTACTGCGCATGAGGGTGGCTTGCTGGACAAGTTATTTAAAGATGATCTGGCGCTATGTGTTGATCTGCAGGCAGGGGAGTTCACCAGTCTGCAGAAAAAGGACTTGCAAGCACTTTCTTACAAAACGGGTATGGATAACTTTATTCTTGCGCCTTTGTCGGCAAAAGGTAAGAAGATAGGTCTTCTTTATGCTGATATGGGGGTGAGTAAAAGGGCGCTAGATCCCAGCTATATGGCAGGATTCCAACAGTTCTTTTTGCAATCAAAGCTAATGCTCAACGTTCTGGCCGGGCGTTAGCTCTCATTGGTTATCCTTTGGTGATATCAACAAACACGGTGAGCCGTTGACCGGGTTGGAGATATTTTTTCTTACCCAGATTATTCCACTCTTTTAGTTCGTTAACGGACACGTTAAAGCGGTTTGCGATTCTCCATAAGGAATCTCCGTTTCGAACACGATAGCTAAGCCGCTTGAGATTGTCCCGGGGTGCATATGAAGCACCAAGAGAAGGAACGTACGTTACGGACGGTTGCTTTTGTGCGACCTGTGCCTTTCCCGCTGTATTTGACCATATCAGCAATTGCTTTCCTGGACGTAGCACGTCGCCGGGCGCCATAGCGTTCCACTTCGCCAGTTGCCTCACGCCAACTTTGTGAGCTCTTGAAATGTCCCAGAACGTATCCCCGGCCTTGACGGTATAGAAAACCTTGGTCGCGCCATTCTTTCCCTGCACTTTTGTTTGCACGGATGCGATACGGTTTTGCTCGCTAAGGTTGTAAAATTGCTTGCTCTGCGAGGCGACGGGAATCAGCAAGTCCTGTCCTTCGAATATCCGACTGCCGCTAAGCTTATTAACCTGGCTAATCAAGTCAGGTGTTGTATGAAACTTTCGTGCAATTTGCGCGAGTGCATCTCCGCGTCTGACTTTATAGCTGTCCCAGGTAAGTCTCTGGTCTTTGGGAATCGACGCGAGCTTTTGTTCGAAATTGGAGATTTTGCTTACCGGCATTAGCAGGCGAAATGGGCCTGTGGGCGGAGTCGCCCATTGGTTTAGACCGGGGTTGAGTTGGTAAATCTCTTCGATGTCCAGTTCAGCGATACTGGCTGCTTGCGCCAGGTCGATTTGGCTGTCTAGCTTAACCACGTCAAAATATGGCTGGTTTGGTATTGGCTTCAGGGTGATGTTGTATTTCTCCGGCTCTGCAACGAGCTTGGCAATGGCCAGTAATTTGGGAACGTAGGCTCGAGTTTCTCGTGGTAGTTTCAAGGACCAGAAGTCGGTCGCTTTGCCTGCATTCTTGTTACGCTTGATCGATTTGCTCACTCGACCAGAGCCAGTGTTATAGGAGGCCAGCGCGTGCAGCCAGTCACCGTCAAACTTTCTGTTGAGCCATGATAAATAGCGAATAGCGCCTTCTGTAGACAACAGAACGTCGCGTCGTCCATCGAACCACCAATCCTGGTGCATGCCATACATTTTTCCGGTACCCGGTATAAATTGCCACAGTCCGGAAGCGCGTCCGTGACTGTAGGCAAAGGCATTGAAGGCGCTTTCAACCACAGGAAGAAGCGCAATCTCGAGAGGGATGTTCTCTTCCTCCAGGCGCTCAACAATGTGGTACATGTAGCGAGAGGCGCGTGTGAATACACGGTCCAGATATTCCGGATTCTTCACATACCAGTTGAGTTGTGCCTGAATGCGCTTGTTGTCGACCGTTAAGTCAAGAGCGAAGCCTTCCCGAATTCGCTGAAGCAAATCGCTGGGCTGATCAATCTGCTCTACAACTTCTAATGGCAGAGGTTGATGATCATACTCAACCAACCAGCCTGAAGGTGCATGAGGTAAGACTAATGGCTGAACTGTATTCTCCGAGAAATATTGTTCAAATGCGCCAATGTGGATCGATTCGAGCGGTGGAGGGGGGAGTTCTTTTGGTGTGCTCTCTACCTCGATCTGCTGATATGGTTTGCTGGATTGAGCAGCGCTGACGTCACTTAATCCTTGTGTGAGATGGGCGCACCCCTGAACAAGTAGTTGTGAAAGTAAGACAAAAACAAATGCTAGTCGGGTCATAGCCCTATTGAAATCCTGTTTACTGCGTGACTTTAAGCGAGATCTTTTGCTTTGCGAATGGCTGCGAAGCAATGAATCGAATCATTGAGCTTTTTATAGCCGAGCTTCTCTAGATTATCGATGATCTCGGGGTCGGTTTCTCTTAAAAAAGGGTTAACTTTTATCTCTGTCTGTAAGCAAGTTGGAATTGTGCTTTCATTACAGTCTCGCTTCGCTGCGCATAACGACTGATATTCCATAAGATCTGCATTACCCGGGTTGAGTGTTGCTGCAAAGTGGAGGTTAGCCATCGTGTACTCGTGAGCACAGTAGATCAGAGTATCTTCGGGAAGCGCTTTTATTTTCGAGAGCGATGCGTACATTTGCTCCGCGCTTCCTTCAAACAAGCGTCCGCATCCGCCTGAAAACAACGAGTCTCCGCAGAACAAAATTGGTTTATTGTTTAGGTGTGTGAAGTAAGCAACGTGATCAAGGGTGTGCCCTGGCACC
>DAITOW010000205.1:0-5721 GCA_036833965.1 Oleiphilaceae bacterium | reverse complement strand
ACGATGCGCGTTTTATGCCTCTGATGGAATCCATTGCTTTGGATAGTGCAGTGGGCGGTGTCTGTCATCCTAAAGTTGAGGTCTGAAGCCTTTCTTTACTTCATATCAGAGCTTTATATCAGGACTTCGGATCAGAACTTTTGGTCTTAGTCTTTATAGCCCAGTACCTGATTGTGCATGCTACGCATTTACTGTGTGGCATCGCGCAAAAAACCGGGTGTCTTACTTAAGGTTAATTTGAATCTGTTTTAACCAACCCCAATTATGAATTTGAGTTTTCTGTTTCCTGAAAAACTAGGAGTCGTTATGAATAGGAATGTAGCGCACGGTTTGCGCTGGTTAGTAGCACTGGTTTTTTCTCTTTCTTTTTTAAGCGCACACGCGCGAAGTCTTCCGGATTTTACTGAACTGGTGGAAGAGCATGCCCCTGTAGTGGTGAATATCAGTACGGTGAGCACGGAGAAGTCCCCTCACTCACAATTATTCCAGGGCGACATGGAACAAATCCCTGATTTTTTGCGTCACTTTTTTGGTGCGCCTGCGCCTTATCAGGATCGTGAAAAACGACAAGAGCGTCAGTCCATGGGGTCGGGTTTTGTGGTGACCGAAGATGGTTATATTCTAACCAATAATCATGTCGTTGACGGTGCAGATGAGATATTTGTTCGCTTCAATGATCGACGTGAGCTTAAGGCGGAATTGGTTGGTTCCGATAAAAGATCCGACCTTGCTGTGCTTAAAGTCGACGCGGATGGTTTGCCAACGGCCAAACTGGGTAAGTCCAAAGACCTGAAAGTGGGTGAGTGGGTATTTGCCATCGGTTCACCTTTCGGGTTCGATTATTCGGTAACAGCGGGTATTGTGAGCGCGAAAGGCAGAAGCCTGCCAAATGAAAACTATGTACCCTTTATCCAGACTGATGTGGCCATCAATCCCGGAAATTCCGGCGGGCCTCTATTTAACATGGATGGCGAAGTAGTGGGAATCAATTCCCAGATCTATACCCGCTCCGGTGGTTTTATGGGTATGTCCTTTGCGATTCCGGTGGATGTGGCGATGGAAGTGGTTGAGCAACTGAAGGGGCAGGGCTATGTCTCACGTGGTTGGCTCGGTGTCCTGATTCAGGAAGTTAGCAAAGAGCTCGCCGAATCCTTCGGTCTCGATAAGCCGCATGGTGCTCTGGTTGCCCAGGTTGTTCCGGGCTCTCCTGCTCAGGAGGCTGGTATTCAGGTGGGTGACATCATCGTCAAGTACGAAGATGAGAAGATCAATTTGTCCTCGCAGTTGCCACATTATGTTGGTCGAACCAAGGTTGGTGAGGACGCCGAACTAACTGTAATCCGCAATGGCGATACGAAAAAGATCAAGGTGGAAATTGGTGAGTTGCCCAATAGTTCCGACGTTCCGGTTAAACCGGCGAAAGCATCTGCTCCTGAAGCAAACCGTCTTGGGGTAATGGTGAAAGAGTTGGATGATGCTGTGTTGAAGGATGTAGGTCTGGAAGGTGGCGTACAGGTTGTGAACGTCCAATCCGGGCCAGCCAGCAAAGCTGGTATACGTCAGGGTGACATTATTGCCAAGATCAACAATGAGAGCTTCGCTTCAATCGAACAATTTAACGATATTGTCGATGAGCTGCCTGAGGATAAGGCTATTCCGGTCCTTGTAATACGCGGCGGCAATCCCTCATTTTTGGTTCTCAAGATCGACGATTAATTCGTCATTGTAAAGGTTGGCCAAATGCTCCCGCTGGAACTGCAAGAGTGGCTCTATAATGAAGGCTACGACTGGCAAGAGGATGATTCCGTTTCCGGTGGTGACAGCTGTGCCAACCTGATCTGCCGACACCCGTCTGGCGAGTCGATTTTTGTTAAATACATGGCTTCGGCGCCGCCAAATTTTTTTGAAAGCGAGTCCGAAGGGCTCGCATATCTTTCACAGATTTCCAATGTTCGAACGCCCAGAGTGTTTGCTTATGGCAATAGTTTTCTGGTGCTTGAATACATTCGAGCCAATCAACATGTTCCCGATTTTTGGGAGCAACTTGGTCAGCAATTAGCGAGTATTCATGAGTTTACGCGTGATCAATATGGTTTTGTAAATGACAATTATTGTGGCCGGACACATCAAATCAATACACTGACGGACAGTGGCTCGGAGTTCTTTGCCAAGTATCGCCTCCTACACCTTTCAGAGATGGCCTTTGATCGCGGTTTGCTTGCAATTGGTGATCTCCAGGCGATCGAATCCCTATGTCTGCGGCTCGACAATATTGTCCCTGACCAGAAGCCATCGCTTTTGCATGGCGATTTGTGGTCGGGCAATGTGCATGTCTCGGAAGTTGGCCGCCCGGTACTCATTGATCCGGCTGTTTATTTTGGCTGGGCTGAAATAGATATTGCCATGACAAGACTATTCGGAGGGTTTGATCGGAGATTTTATGAGGCTTATACCGAGGTGCGTCCACTTGAGCAGGGGTGGGAAGGCCGGCTTGATCTTTATAACCTGTATCCCTTATTGAACCATTTGCTCTTGTTTGGCCAAAGCTATTTGCCTAAAGTGCGTCAGGTGCTCTCACAGTACAGCTGAGTGCTGTCGTCTTTAAAGCTGACTTGAAAAGGATTAAAAGTGTTATTTCCTGATCTCGATGAAGATACCGTCTTTATCCATCGTACCGACCCTAAAGAGCTCCTGGGTGTATTTTCTGCTCATCCGATCAAACTGGAGGGTAAGGAATGGCCTACGGTAGAGCACTACTTTCAGGCGATGAAATTTGTCGAATCAAATCCGGATTATTGTGAAAAAATCCGCCAGGCCCCGACCGCAAAAATGGCAAGAAGGATGGGACGGATGCGGTTCAAAAAACTTAGAGCGGATTGGGCAAAGGTAAAGCGTGTTTACATGACGCGCGGAGTCTACACCAAAGCCAGTATGTATCCCGAAGTAGCAAACGCCTTGTTAGCCACTGCTAAAGCGAAACTTATGGAGGCAAGTCAGTACGACTATTACTGGGGCTGCGGCCGTGATCGGCGTGCCGAAAATACTTATGGCAAGGTGCTGATGGATGTTCGCAAAAAACTTCAGGAAGAATCTACACCGGTAATTTCCGACAAAATCCCTGAGCAGGCTCCTGAGCAAGGCCCTGAGCAAGGCCCTGAGTAAGCACCAAGTAACTCTTTAAGAGACGGTCATTGTTAGCTCAGTGAGTAAGCGGCCAGGAAATTCCCAGGCAATTTATAAGGCTCGGCGATAAGTGATTTTGATGACCCCGGGTTGTTCTGCCATCCACAAGAGCAAACTTTCCTTCCGTAACACCTCATTCTGACTTACGCCAGATTTCGCATGCATCCGCTTACTCACTATTTAGTATGGCGATGACAATACGTGGATAGTTCTGCTCTTTATCAGCGACCATAAACTATACTGTTCTTCGACCTTTTCTTGGCCTGTTCTTTCGATACATGAGCATATCTCGGGAGATAAGCTTGACGCTGGCGAGCAATTACCGAACATTTTGCCTATTTTTTTTGCTGCTCCTCGGCTTGCAGGATAGTTTTGCTACCGAAGCCGACATCAGGCAAACGAATCTTTTTGAGTTTAATTCCACGGAAATTGAGCATTGGATTGAAACAGAGTTTCAACCTTCCACTCTGAACAGAGAGCAACAGCGCAGTGAATTACTCTGGTTTCAGAAGGCCGCAAAACCTTTCAGGGGTAGCACTATACGAGTGGTGTCAGAGCGTATTGATACCCATATATATGAGGCTAACACGCTCGCCAGAGCGTTTTATGAGCTTACAGGAATTCGCGTCAACCATGAGATTACCGGTGAAGATGACGTTATCAAAAAACTTCAGGCGCAGATTTTTACCGGAGAAAATATTTACGATGCCTATATCAATGATAGTGACCTGATAGGTTTTCATTCCCGTTCCGGGGAAATCGTAAAGCTCGATGAATTTATGCAGGGTGAGGGTGCAGATGTCACTCTGCCCACCCTCGATTTGCAGGACTTTATCGGGATTGCTTTTACGACGGGGCCTGATGGTCACTTATATCAGCTCCCCGACCAGCAATTCGCTAATCTCTATTGGTACAGGGCGGACTGGTTTGAACGCAATGATTTTCGCCGAAAATTTCAGAAGATTTATGGTTATCCTCTGGGAGTGGCACAGAATTGGTCTGCTTATGAAGATATTGCAGAGTTTTTCAGTGTGCATGTCGGTGAAATTGACGGGCAAAAGATCTGGGGGCACATGGATTACGGAAAGCGTGATCCTTCGCTTGGCTGGAGGATGTCGGATGCCTGGTTGTCTTTGGGCGGTACTGGGGACAAGGGCTTGCCTAATGGTTTGCCAGTAGATGAATGGGGTATTCGGGTAGATGGTTGTCGGCCGGTCGGAGCGAGCATGGCTCGTGGTGGAGCACTGGATAGTCCTGCTGCCATTTATTCGGTTTCGAAATACGTGCAATGGTTAGATAAATATGCGCCGCCAGAAGCCAAAAACATGAACTTTACCGAGGCCGGTAAATGGCTTGTGAAGGGGAATATTGCACAGCAGATTTGGTGGTACACCGCTTTTACCTCTGCGCTTACCCAGCCAGACACGCCAATCATGTATGAGGATGGACGGCCTCGCTGGAAGATGGCGCCTTCGCCCAAGGGCGCATACTGGGAGGAAGGTATGAAAAGGGGGTATCAGGATGCGGGCTCCTGGACCTTCCTTCATAATACACCGCTTGAAAGGCGCAAGGCCGCCTGGTTGTATGCGCAGTTTGTTGTTTCGAAAACAGTGTCTCTGAAAAAGACATTGGTTGGTTTGACCCCCATCCGACAAAGTGATATCGAGTCGGAGGAAATGACGAGAATGGCTCCAAAACTTGGAGGCTTGGTCGAATTTTATCGAAGCCGCGGGCGAAACTATTGGACGCCGACAGGCACTAATGTGCCGGATTACACCCAGCTATCGAGTTTATGGTGGAAGTATGTCGGATCCGCTGTGCAGGGTAACCTGAGTGTTAAACTCGCCATGCACCAAATGGCGGAGGCTTTTGACGAACAGCTTTTGCTGATAGGGCAAAATAGCCCCGGCGAATGCAGTCCCAAGCTAAATGCACGTATCAATCCACAAGTATGGCTCGAGAGCCCTGGTGCACCCAAGCCATCAGTGCAAGAGAAACCAAAAGGTTTCACCTTGCCTTATCAGGAGGCGCTTCGTGTTTGGAATTAGGCGTTTGTTGATGTCTTGTTCACGAGTCTGTGCCCTGACATTCATTTTCTCGGGTTTGAGCAGTCTCCTGCATGCCTCAACCAAAGCGCCTGAGGTGCCTAACGCTAACGCTGATCTGCCTTTCCTTGAATTTGTTACCTTTGTTGAGCCGCCATACACGTTTGACGAAACGCAAACTAGCCGAAAGGGTCTGGTGATGGTCATTCTTGAGCGGTTGATGTTTAAGGCAGGGATTAATTACAAAGTCACTTTCATGCCGCCAAAACGAGCAGAGCTGTACGTGAAGTCAACACCGAACAGCTGCGTGATTCCGATAGAAAAAAGTCAGGAGCGGGAGGTGTTCTTCTCTTGGGTGAGTCCTGTACTTATTTCGCAGCACGGTTTGTTTCAACTGGAGTCCTCAAGCCCCGTTAAGCTTGAGACCCTCGAAGATGCAAGGCCTTACCGTATTGGCAGTTTTTTGGGGAGCAGTATCGGTGAATATCTAGAC
>DAITOW010000204.1:0-5730 GCA_036833965.1 Oleiphilaceae bacterium | reverse complement strand
AAGGCGATCCTGCGACTCCTTGACGAACTTGCTGACCTTTCAGATGGTCACTTGACTACTGAGGCGACGGTAACCGAAGACTTTACCGGTGCGATCGCTGACTCCATCAACTTCGCGATCGACCAAATGCGAGGACTCGTAAAAGCGATTCGGGATACGGCAGTACAGGTTGCTTCCTCTGCTTCGGAAACACAGTCCACTGCGATTAAACTTGCTGAGTCTTCAGAGAATCAGGCTCAGGAAATCGCAGGAGCTTCTGCCGCAATCAATGAGATGGCTGTTTCGATCGATCAGGTATCCTCGAACGCTGCCGAGTCGGCAACGGTTGCGGAACGATCTGTAACGATCGCCAAAAAAGGTTCTGATGTTGTAAACAACACCATCAAGGGGATGGACACTATTCGTGAGCAGATTCAGGAAACTTCCAAGCGTATCAAGCGTCTGGGTGAATCATCACAGGAAATCGGTGATATCGTATCCTTGATCAACGACATCGCGGATCAAACCAACATTCTTTCTTTGAACGCTGCGATTCAGGCATCGATGGCCGGTGATGCGGGTCGAGGCTTCGCGGTTGTTGCGGACGAAGTACAGCGACTGGCTGAACGATCTTCTGCTGCAACCAAGCAGATCGAAGCGCTGGTAAAAACAACCCAAACGGACACCAATGAAGCGGTTATCTCGATGGAGCAAACAACCGCAGAGGTTGTTCGCGGGGCTCGCCTTGCTCAGGATGCGGGTGTGGCACTGGAAGAAATTGAAAGCGTATCGATGAACCTGGCGGATTTGATCCAGAACATCTCCAATGCTTCCAGACAACAATCCATGTCTGCAGGCCATGTTTCTCATACGATGAACGTTATTCAGGAAATCACTTCACAAACATCTGCGGGTACGAGCGCAACGGCTGAGTCGATCGGGCACTTGGCGGAGATGGCAAGTCAGCTTAGAGCTTCGGTATCTGGCTTTAAGCTACCGCTAGATGACGATGAAGCACCGGCGCAGGCTTCATAGCCGCCTTTGGCTTAGGTTGAGATAAAACCCTTATGGTTCAGCCTGCAGCCGAGCGTTTCAATGCCATGAATCGAGATCAGGCCCATATACCCAATATGAGCGATCGCCAGTTTGAAAGCTGGCGATCGTTTGTTGAGGAACGATTAGGGACACACTTCCCTCTTGATCAGAAGTCCCGTTTGCAATCCAGTCTCACTATCCGAATGCGTGAACTGGGCTGCAACGACTATGACCAATATTTGCAAGAGGTGTCTGCGCCTTTAAAAGGCTTGGGCGAATGGCTCGTTTTACTGGATCGCTTGGTGATTGGTGAAACGCGTTTTTATCGAGACTCCAATGCAATGGCTCTGGCATTCCTGGTAATGAAGAGTCGTTTGAAGCGCAAGAAGGACCGCAGTCTGAGTATTTGGAGTGTTGGTTGTAGTAGTGGTGAAGAGACCTACTCTCTGGCATTTCTATGTGAGAGCCTGTTCAAGGAGCTGAAACTGGAGCCCCGTTACGGCGTTTCCGGTATTGATGTTAGTTGGGGCGTCCTGGGCAAGGGAAGAAATGCAGTATATGAAAAGCGTCGGATGACCGGTTTGCCAACGGCATGGGCCGAGAACTATTTCGAGCAGATTACTGAAGATACTTTTCAGGTAAAAGAATACGTGCGCAAGCATGTGTGTTTTTCAAAGCAGAATATGAGAGACCTGAATCAGAGTCCGATTAGCAATCAGGATCTGATTTATTGTCAAAACGTGCTCATTTATTTTCGAAATGAGCTGAGACACAAAATATTAGATGAGCTTGGAGATCGCCTTTCTCTGGGCGGTGTGTTGATCATCGGCGCTGGTGAAGCACTGAACTGGTCGCACCCAAAGCTCAAAAGAGTCGAAGATAAGCGTGCGCTAGCCTTCCAGCGCGTGCGCGACTGACGAAGACATTTTAGGGGTAGAGTGATGGGCAGCGGCCATGACCACATTGCACTGGATTGGGTAAGAGGAGAGATCGAACAGACTCTTTTGCTCGCGCGCAATGCATTGGAACTGTATGCAGATGATAGGAATGACCCTACTCAGCTTAACTTCTGTCTTAACCATTTGCATCAGGTGACCGGCACTCTGAAGATGGTTGAGTTGAACGGTGTAGCGCAAGTCTCGCATGAAATGGAAGGATTGTGCGTCGCGCTCCGTGAAAATACGGTTAACAATGACGACGAAGCCCTGGAAACCCTGATGGGCTCTATGTTGCATTTGCAGAACTATATCGAATCAACACATGACGCTCTTGAAGAAGTCCCTCCTCAGCTGACCCCCGTTTTAAACGACCTAAAAGCCGCCAAGGGTGAATCTTTTGCTGCGGGTGCATTCAGCCCCGATTTTGAAGCCAATGCGACCAAACCGAACGCTGCGCTTAACATGCGAATGCAGGATGCCAAGGTTGTCGAGAATTTGCGAAAGTTGCGCCAGCGCTTTCAATCGTCTTTGGCGAATATTATTCGAAACCAGAAGACGGATGAGCATCTTGATTTTCTGACCAAGGTAATAGACCGGCTCGAGAAGTTTTGTAAGGGTAGCCCCATGGGCCAACTTTGGTGGATATCCAAAGGTTTTGTTGAAGCAATTGAGCATAGCGACGAGCCTTTGGGAAGCGCGGTTAAACAGCTATTGCGAGAATTGGACGTGCAGTTAAAAGGGATGATTGATGATCCCGGCGATGCATTAAGTCGTGTGATTCCGCAAGAACTGTTAAAGAACCTGCTTTATTATGTTGCCGCTTCAGACAATCAAACCGACCGTATTCAAGAGTTGAGAACGGCATTCCAGTTAACGACACCTGCTCCGGAAGGTGCTGAAGCTGAAATTTTGGGACCGGATAAAACGACGCTTATTGCAATTGCAGATGTTCTCTCTGAGGAACTCAATTCGTTTAAAGATCGTCTGGATCTAATTGCCAGAGATCAATCTGCCACCTTTGAAGACATTCGCGAGCTTTTACCAACCCTGCAGACCATGCAAAGTTCTCTCGAGGTGGTCGGAATTCCCGCTGCACGAGATGCGCTTGCCCTCCAGCGCTCGGAACTGGAGAGCGAAACGAGGGATGATATTAGTCCTGAGATCCTCAACTCGCTGGCTGAGACCATCCTGTCTGTGGAAGCCCAAGTCAAGCATATTGTGGATGGTCCGAATGCGAAGGACGATGGTTTTGGTGTTCCGAAAGAACAGTTTGAGAATGCACATACCGCCGTTATTGAAGCTTCGAAGGGGTCGTTAGAGCTTGCGAAGAACGCGATTGTCAGTTTCATTACTTCAAATTGGGATATTAAGCAGATCGAAACTGTACCTTCGGTTCTGGATAGTATTCGGGGTGGTTTACAAATTATTCCATTGGAAGAGGCTGCAGAACTTATCGCAGCCTGTGGCCAATACATTCAAGAGCGACTTCTTGATAGCGCTACCAAACCTGATTGGGGAGACCTCGACCGTCTTGCTGACGCGATCAGTAGTATCGAATACTACATTGAGAGGGTTGGTGAGGGCGCGACTGGAAGTGAGCGTTTTCTTGAGGTAGCGCGAGAAAGTCTGCACAAGCTTGGCTTCCTGCAGGGTGAAGACCATCAACCTACCGAATATATCTCTCAACACCATGTTAGTGAGACTGCCGCCGAGGCACCTGATGCGCAGGAAAAATCCAGTGATGCACAACTCATTGATGAAGAAATTCTCGAGATTTTCGGCGAAGAAGTAGAAGAGGTTGCTGCTGAAATTGATCTGGCGATCAGTGCTTTGCGAGCCGATGAACATGACCGTTCTGCATTGGCAGAGCTGCGTCGCGCCTTCCATACCCTAAAAGGTAGCGGTAAGTTGGTTGGAGCCAACGATATTGCCGCGCTTGCATGGGCCGTTGAAGAGCGACTCAACAAGCGTGTTGATCAGAGCCTTAGCGTTTCGAGCCAGGAGTTGGACTCTATTGCTTCTGTTCGCGATCAGCTTTCTGGTTTGTTGGCCGATTTTTCAAGGGGAGAGTCGTCAGGCTTATCCAAAGAGCTTGAGAAGACTGTTGTTAGTGCCTTTGACGGTGCATCTCTTGAGGAAGAAGTTGCTATAGAGGAGCAAGTTCAGCCAGACGATGAGTTGGCGCCGGAATCTCCTGAGCCGGAAGAGATCGTTGAGCCAGAGGAAATGCTGCAGACGGAAATTCAGGCGGAAGTAGAAGTTCAAACGCAAGAAGAGCCAGAAGCAACAGAGGGCTCCGTTGCAGACGAAGCGGAACAGGCGCAGGTTGCAGCCGCTGACGATGATGATTTGATCGATGAAGAAATTCTGGAAATCTTTGTCGAAGAGTCTGAAGAGGTGAATGAAACCATTCAGACCTATCTGCCGCGTTTGTTGGAAAACTACGAGGATAAGGAAGCGCTAGTAGAGCTGCGCCGTGCATTCCACACTTTGAAAGGTAGTGGCCGGATGGTAGAGGCGATGGATATTGGTGAGATTGCCTGGGGTGTGGAGAATCTTCTCAACCGAGTGCTCGATAACACCATTGCAATGAGCAAAGACATCGCGGATTTTGCGAATTATGTCGCCCAAAATATTCCAGCGCTTGTAGAGAATTTCAAGACATGTTCAGCACCAGTTATTGACCCGATAGCTGTTGAGGCTCAAGCGCAGAAAATTATTGCGGGCGAGCCGTTTTCTCTTGATAACTCCTCAGCAGAAGCGTCAGTGCCAGCGCAAGACATTGAGCAAAGCGCGATTCCTGACTCAAACGAGCTTAGAGAGCAGACAGAACCCGAAAGTATTGTAGAAAGCCCTGAAGAAATTGGTCCGCTTGCATTCGAAGATTCTTTGATCGAAATTTTTGAAGTTGAAGCGCTTCAACACATCGCTGCGGTCGAAGCTTTCTGCGAAGGCATATCAGACAATGACGCAGTTGCGATTGATGATAGTTTGTCTCGTGCCCTGCACACTCTGAAAGGTAGCGCTAATACAGCAGAGATTGAACCGATTGCACGGATCGCTATTCCAGTGGAGCACTTGGTTAAAGAATTGCGAGCGAATGGTTTAAGTGTTGATGCCAAGCTTGCTGCACTGCTTGTTGAAGCGATGACGCTATGTCGCGCTGGTGTTGAACAAACCAGAACACATCCTCAGCGAACCCTGGAGGGCACTGAAGAGTGTCTGGCCAAGCTTGCTGCTTATAAAAGTGCGAGAATGGCGGCGCTTGATGAAGGCGCTGACGCGCACGGCTTTGATACGCAAGATCCGCAATTGATCAGCATCTTTCTTACGGAAGGTCTGGATATCCTTCTGGATGCTGAACGCATCATTGATGAGTGGCAAAAAGGATCGATCAGTAATGAAGATTTTGGCAAGCTCTACAAAGAGGTAACCACTCTCAAGCGTGGTGCGAAGGTCGCAGGGCTTAATGCGATTGTAGAACTTTGTACTGCATTGGAAAGCTGTTATCAGGTTATTCACGAATCTGATGCCGATCCCGGGCCGAATTTCATCGCGTCGATAAAACAGGGACATGACGGTCTGATCGACATGATGGATCAGACCGCTGCCGGTTTAAGTGCCGATGTTGATCTGCAACTGGTTTCTCTTCTGGAAAAAGTTGCCAGCGAGCATCGTCAAGAACATGCTTCTCAAGCAGAAGCAGAAGCAGAAGAAATAGATTTGGATCAGAGCCTTGGTGCGCTTGAGGAAACTATTTCATCAGCTATTCCAGAAT
>DAITOW010000203.1:0-5748 GCA_036833965.1 Oleiphilaceae bacterium | reverse complement strand
CTCAAAAAGATAGTGCTGCTGATGGTTCGACTGCTGGTGATGCGAGGGTAGAACAAGGCAAAGAGGAAACTGTTGAAGCGAAAGCGGAAGGCACTTCCGCAGAGGTAGCTGAAGACAAATCAGCAAACAATGTCCTCGATCAGGTTCGCGCTCAAAGCGCGCCATCCGCCTCCGGGGCTTCTTCTAAAGCCGGAACAACTCCGGCAGACAAAGCGGCGCAAGCAACGCAAAAAGGCGGTGAGTCCAGCGAATTGAAAGCCGAGCTTTCGGTCGCAAGAAAACTTTACGGAGATGCGAAAGAACTTTGTTCCCGCGTTTTCGAACAGCTCAATCAGGGCAAGGCAGTGAATGTTGAAGTAGTGCAGGAACTGGTCGAGCAAACGGCCGAAAGTCTTGCCCGTAACAATCAGGCGGTGTTTTCCTTTTTACACATGCAACGCAAAGACGAAGGCCTGTACGACCATGCGTTTTCGACCTTCAGTCTCGCGCTGGCCATGGCGCAGATGCTGAAAGTCTCGAGGCAGGATCAGGAACTACTTGGTTTTGCGGCGCTTGTACACGATGTCGGCTGGTTGAAGTTGCCCCTGCATTTGCTGGGTAAGGGCAAGCCTTACAGCGATGCAGAACGGAATCTGGTGAACAAGCACCCTTTGTTGTCGGTCCGAATGATTGAAGGCGGTGAGGGCGTCACCGACCAGATCAAGAGCCTGGTCGGTTTGCATCATGAATGTATGGATGGTTCCGGTTATCCAACGGGTAAGGCCATCAAGGACAACCTGCTTTGGTCGATACTGGTGGTCGCAGATCGTTATGACGAACTGGTGCACCAACTGCTGGATCGCCCCGGGATGATTCCAAAAGCAGCCCTGCGTGAGCTCTATCAGTTATCGCAGGACGGCAAGATCGATGTGCGTGTGGTGCAAAGCCTGATCACTCTCATGGGTGTGTACCCGATCAGCTCAGCCTTGCAACTCAAGTCTGGCGAAAAGGCCATCGTTACACAGTGCCATCGCAATGCTCCGGCACGCCCATCGGTACGCATTTTTTACGATGGCAAAGGCAATCTTTTACCAAAAGCAGAAGATGTCGATTTAAGCAGTCTGGCAGAAGATCATCCTCGCATGGTGGCCAAGGCCATCGACTGGCGCAAACCGGGCGTTGATCCTGCGCATGTTCTTAATCTCACAGAAGCGGACTTACGTTAATCATGCTTGAAAAGTGGATAGAAATTGTCGCGCACTGGCCAGACCTTGTGGCGCTGATTAGTGAAAGAGGACAACTTGTCTCCTGCTCCCCGAGCTTCACCGACTGGACTGGCTGGTCGGTTCGCAATCTTTCAGGCAAACATGTGCATGAAGAGCTGTGTGCTCCGGCACGCAGCTTCGCCCATACACCGGAAAATTGCCCCTTGTGCAATGCCAGGCATTCACCGGCTGCCGCCAATGAGCCTGAAAAAGAAGAACATTTGGAAGGCCTGCTCATCAACGAACAGGGGAGCTATCTTTCTGCCGAGCTGTTTTGCAGAAGTATTGATCTCGAAGGTAGCCGCTTTACGCTAGTGCGCTTCTTGGATGACAGCAAGCTCAAGCACACCTTCTACGAACTCAATCGCATGTCGTATTTTGTGGATAAGAGTCCGTTTCCCCTCGCGGAATTTTCGGCCTCAGGTTTGCTTGAATTTAGCAATGCGAAAATGACCGAGCTGATGACCAGAATCGGCTACGATGACGAAGGGCGCTTATTGTTGCTGCCAGACGAATTCGAGGCTTTGCTAACGCAAGTGATCGAAAATAAAAGCTCGATTGATGACATTGAAGTCACCGCACCGGACGGTAGCGTCTGGTCCTGGTATTTCTATCATCTGGTGGCGGATGGTCAGGATCGTGTGCATGGCATTGCCACCAATATTACCGAGCGCATTCGCCGCGAGGAGATAGAAAGAGATCTTGAGAACACCGCTGCCAAAATGCGCGAAGACGCCCGTAAACAGGAAATCGCCAAGCTCACCCATGAATTCCGTTCCCCGCTCAATTCGCTGGTTGGCTTTGCAGGTATCCTCAAAACCAAGCTCAAGGGGCGGATTGATCAACAGGAGCAAACCTTTCTGGATCTGATAGAGCAGGGCGGTATGAAGCTCGCCGATCAAATCAGCGATACCTTAAACGCCGCGCGGGATAATCTGAGTGAAAATGCCCTGGCGATTTCAAAGTTCGGCACGCAAGCTGTGTGTGACGAGCTGATTGCCCAGCTGTCGCCACTCGCTGCCAAAAAGTTTCTGGATCTGCGCTGCGAATGTGAAGACGCAACCCTTGAAACCGATCGAGCCAAGCTGGCACAAATACTCGTTAACTTTCTCGACAACGCCATCAAGTACACGAAAAAAGGCTCGGTGACGCTCACCGGTAAAAAGCTTGACCATGCTTATGAGTTTTCGGTGATCGATACCGGACGTGGGTTGACCGACGAAGAGCAGATCGATGTGTTCAAGGACTTCCACCGTACTTCCGGTGTCGAAGACATTCAGGGCACCGGCCTTGGGCTTTCGGTGGTTCAAGAACTCGCCAGACGTCTGCAAGCCGAAATCGCCGTCGAAAGCGTGTTTGGTCAAGGTTCTAGGTTTTATCTGCGAATTCCGGTTTAACATCGCATGTAGCGAGGGGCCATCAAAAAATTCTGTAGCGAGGGGGTTCCATCCCCCCGAACAAGTCGGCGGCGGAGCACCGACCTACAAGTTCCAACCCCCGACAAACACCGATCTACAACCACAAAACCTTGAAACTTCTCCGATATTTCTTATCTTATAAAGCAATTCTATCGTCTCAATAACCTAAGGGGTGTTACGCGTGCTGGGAGCCAGACTGAGTCGCGCTGCTCAAACTCTTTTCCTTTCTCTCATAGCGGTTGGTTGTGCCGTTGTCGCTGAACGCCAGTTGGATAATCTCTGGGGCGAAGCAGAAGTCCGGGATCGAACAGTCGCCCAGACCACGCAAGGCATTCCGGAATACCATCGCGATATTAAACCCATTTTCGACAAGCGCTGCGTCAGTTGTCACGCCTGTTATGATGGCCCTTGCCAGCTCAAACTCAGCTCTTATGACGGGCTTGATCGTGGTGCCAGCAAAGAGCTTGTTTACGATGGCGCCCGCTTGCTGGCCAGCGAGCCCTCGCGCCTGGGCGTCGATGCCAAAACCACGCAAGAATGGCGGAACCGTGGTTATTTCCCTGTATTGAACGAACGTAACCAGCAGCCTGATGCAAACCTTTACGGCAGCCTGCTCTATCGCATGCTTGAACTGAAAAACGATAATCCGTTACCTGAAGACGGCCCGTTGGATGAAGATGAGTTCGATTTCAGTATTGCCCGCACGCAAGAGTGCCCGACCATAGAGCAATACGACAGCTTTGCCTCCAAGCATCCTCAATGGGGTATGCCCTTTGGTTTGCCGGCCATCAGTGATGAGGATTTCGATGTCGTAAAACGCTGGGTCGAAGCAGGGTCGCCGGTGGTACCGCTGCCACCCTTGAACAATGCATATCAACAAGAGGTTGCCAAGTGGGAAGACTTCTTTAATGGCGCCTCCAACAAGGAAAAGCTCTTCGCCCGTTATGCCTTTGAGCACATTTATCTGGCGCATCTCTGGTTTGAAAATCTCGGAAGCGCGCAGTACTTCATGCTGGTGCGTTCGCGTACGCCAAGTGGAGAGCCTATTGATGAGATCGCCTCACGTCGTCCTTTTGATGCCCCGGGTGCAGACGCCTTTTACTATCGCTTGAAGCCGGTGCGCAGCACTATTGTGGATAAAACCCACATGCCCTACATGCTCAACGATGCGCGCATGCAACGCTGGCGGCAATGGTTTATCGAGCCGGATTACGAGGTCGCGTCCTTGCCTAGTTACGATGCCAAACAGGCCTCGAACCCCTTTGTAACCTTTAAGGATCTGCCGACCCAGGCGCGCTACAAATTTATGCTCGAAGAAGCCGAGTTCACCATCATGGGCTACATCAAGGGACCTGTGTGCCGCGGGCAGGTTGCTTTGAACGTGATTGAAGATCATTTTTGGGTGTTTTTTGTCGATCCTGATGTTCCGACTATGCTGTATGACCCGGCCAGTGTTAAGCGAGCGGCAGATCATCTGCGTTTGCCGGCAGAGCAGGAGAGCAATGCCTCGCCTTTTGCGGTCTGGACCAAGTACTCCGAACTTCAGGAAAAGCACTTGCAAGACAAGCTTGCCTACATCAACAGCAAATCCGAGGAAGGCGCCGAGTTGACGCTGGATCTGATCTGGAATGGACAGCAGCCTAAAGGCACCGATGGCAAACCGAACACGAACGCCGCGCTCACCATCTTCAGGCATTTTGACAACGCGACGGTCGTCAAAGGTCTGCATGGGCCAAAACCGATAACCGCCTGGGTGATCAGCTACAGTTTGCTGGAGCGCATCCATTATTTGCTCGTTGCCGGTTTTGATGTGTATGGCAATCTGGGGCATCAACTTAACACCCGCCTGTACATGGACTTTTTGCGCATGGAAGGTGAGAGCAATTTCTTGATGTTATTGCCTGAGGACGCTGCGGAAAAAGAAATGCTCAGCTGGTACGACGGAGCAGAGAGCAAGGTCGAAAGCTATCTGAACGTGTTGCGTCAATCCGACATCTCCAACAGCTCAATCCAGTACAAGACCGATCAGCCAAAGGCAGAACTCTTCGACAAGCTCATCGAATATATGGGGCCTGAGGTGCTTGCAGAGCAGCCCTTGCTTCCTCCAGAGCTTGTTGCCCGGGAAGAGGGCATGCAGGCCAATATCGATAGGCTCAAATCCGTATCCGGGATCGCCGCAGCGCAACTACCCGAGCTTTCGATGGTGCGTGTTCAGTTTAATGATGGCCAGCGGCATGTGTTCTCGATGGCGGTGAACCGCTTCCATAAAAACGTATCTTCGCTGTTTCTGGAAGAAAAGCGTCTCAAGCCGGAAGGTTTTACACTTACCACCTATCCGGGCGTGCTCGGCAGTTACCCGAATGCCTTTTTTCATGTAAATGTGCTTTTGTTCGAGCACTTTGTCGATCGCGTGCAGCAGCTAGAAACCGAGGATGATTTCAGAGCCCTCATGGATGACTTTGCCGTGCGTCGCAACGATCCGAAATTCTGGAGCTATGTTGACTGGCTGCATGTCTGGTATTTGATGAACCAGCCGCTGAAGTCAGGGATTATCGATTTGAACCGTTTCGAAAATCGCTAGTCTGCATTTGCCGGGTCGAAACGAGGCCTGAATGGTATTTTGTGCAATGGCAGCATGTGGCACTTGACGCTGGAAGGCCTCTTGGCGGTATACTCGCTCACGGATAACAATAATAAGAATGCAAACAAAGGAAGATGTATGGAACGCACCAAGATGAAGGCGATCGGTTTCACTCGATCCCTCCCTATAGCAGACTCCGAAGCACTCCAGGACTTAGAGCTGATCATCCCGCGCGTCTGGGCGCACGACTTGCTCGTGAAGGTTGATGCTATTAGCGTCAATCCGGTCGACACCAAGCTTCGGGCACGCGAAGATCAAATACTCCCCGAACCCAAAATACTCGGTTATGACGCCGTTGGTACGGTTGTGCAGGCAGGCGATGCAAGCCGTGGTTTCAAGGAAGGTGATCGGGTTTTTTACGCCGGCGACGTTACCCGCCAGGGTACCAACAGTGAATTTCACCTTGTTGACTGGCGAATTGTCGGTCATGCCCCGAACAAACTTA
>DAITOW010000202.1:0-5748 GCA_036833965.1 Oleiphilaceae bacterium | reverse complement strand
TCTATGAGGAAAAAAACAAGGCAAAGCTGAAGCAGTTGTTGGTAGATCAGACCGAGTTAAAGGGCAGCTTGGAGGACGATGAATTGCGCTGGTTCGAATTGCACGAGCAAATAGATGAGATCGAATCGGGAGTTTTATAAGAGTTTGCATTCCCTTAACAAAACTCGCATTGAGCATTCCCTAAAGCTTGGCATACTCCGCCGATTGTGCGAAAAACCCAAAACACCGCTGTTTTAACGGAGCCGCATGTTGGTTAGTTTGGTTTTTCAAATGCCTATTATTTTTTCGGTCTTGTTTGAATGGTTAATGCAATGCCTTTTGAAGGCTCTGAGCACAGTGGGTTGGTCTCTGCGAAACTCCTCGTAGATCTGCTTTGTTTTTTTACTGTCCCTTTGACGCTATTTTATGCCGCGCATTCTTATTTTAACGGGAATGAATCCTACAGCCTTACCCTTCTGGCTTTCTGTGCGCTCGTGGTCGCCAGCTTTTTTGCCTACAAGTTCTTCGGGCATTGGCGACTGCATCGCAACTTCCTTGTTCTGACATACTCGGCCTGGTATTTCTTCTTGCTCATTTCGGGTGGTGAAGGCGGTACCGGTATTTTATGGCTGTATGCCTATCCTCCGCTTGTTTTCACGATTCTGGGACTACAAGCGGGAACTCTAGTGATGGCGTCGATTTTGTCTGCAACCATTTGTATTCTTTCGATTCCCGGGTGGCTGCATTTGGAACTGGTTTATAGTTCGAGTGCCAAGCTCCGTTTTATCGGTTCAATGCTGTTCGTAACCTTTATGTCTTTCACGATGGAAAAATCACGTGCTTCTGCTGCCGTGGCACATGCTCGCGTGAGCCGAGCTCTGGAAGACCTGGCGCGAACAGATGAACTGACCGGGCTGTTGAATCGTCGAGGCATGTCGGAACGCATCGAATCGGAGCTGGAGCGTTCGCTTCGTTACGAGCAGGAAATGAGTATTGTTATTTGCGACGTAGATTTTTTCAAAAAGATCAACGATCGCTATGGTCATGATATTGGCGACAACGTGCTTGTAGATCTGGCCGACAGGCTTAAAGCAACGGTGCGTAGTACTGATAGCGTAGGCAGGTGGGGCGGAGAGGAGTTCATTATCCTTCTCCCAAATACCCGAATTGAAAAAGCCTATGTGTTGATTGAGCGAATACGAGAATCAATCGCGCAGGAAAAATTCATGCTTGGTCAAAGTACGCTGGATGTATCAATCAGTTGCGGTCTTGCCTCTACCAAGTTCTCCACCGAGTTCTCAGGGCTTCTGAAAGCTGCTGACGTTAGCTTGTACGATGCAAAGGAGCAGGGAAGAAACTGTACCCGCCCTCAAGTGTTGAAAGCATCTTAATGGCAGTTGTTCCCATATTGTGAATGCGTAATGGGCAAGGCCATGCGCGCTTGCTCATTAAGCTCATGGCTTGGGCGTTAATGCCTGACCGTCAAACCTGACACCTTCCCATCCGTAAGCCAGAAAGTTTCGTATGTTCTGGTGGTCATTTCCGTCTGGATGTTTGAGTACATCCTCGCGGTAGTAGTCCCCAAATAGTTGGGGCGTGCGTTCTGAATCAATGGCATGCAACTTTGCAAACGCCAAGACTTTACATGACCCTTGATTCTCTCCGGCCTGATTTACCTGTTTGCCGACAGTGAAACTGACAGGGTTAAAAGTGTATTGATCCTCAATCAACTTGATTACGTCTGGGAACTGAATCTTTTCAGGTGAGGATTGTAGTTGCTGAAGGAGTTCTTTCTCTGTCATGTTACCGTCATTAAGTTTTCAAGAAGGGTGAATGATTTGATAGTTTTCAGCATAACAGAAGCGTTGAAAAGTCAGGAACTAAATTGGTGAATCAAGAGCCAGGATTACATGTGCACTTTCCGGCCAAGCTTGCCGAGCTTGATGCAAAAGAGTTCGATGAGCTTGTGGGCAGCGATCAACCGTTTTTGAAGTACGTTTTTCTTCGGACGCTGGAAATGTCTGACTGCGTAAGCAGAGAGACCGGGTGGCAACCTCACCATTTCGCTATAACGAACGATAGCGGCCATCTGCTTGCATTTGCTCCGGTTTATCTAAAATACCATTCGTACGGAGAGTATGTTTTTGATTGGGCTTGGGCCGATGCCTATCAAAAGCACGGCATGAGCTACTATCCGAAGTTACTCTGCAGTATTCCATTCACTCCTTCGGTCTCCCGGCGAATACTGGCTCGTGCGGAAGATGCCGACGCGAACCATTATTCAGAACTCTTCAGGAAAGTCGTTGAGCGGCATTGCGCCCAGCATGGTATCAGTTCCGCGCATGTGTTGTTCCCGAAATCCTCGCATAGTCTTGAGGGCTCTCTGAATGGATGGCTCAAGCGGGAAGGTGTTCAATACCACTGGTTCAATAAAGGCTATGAGAGCTTTGATGCTTTTCTGCAAAACCTGAATGCGGCCAAGCGGAAAAATATTCGTAAGGAACGCAAACGCTTGGAAGCAGCGGGTATACGCTATGTCTGGAAGATGGCATTTGAGTTGACTATTCGGGAGCGACAATTCTTTTTTGAGTGTTACGAACGGACTTATAACATTCGGGGCCAGATGGCATATCTCAACCAGGTATTTTTCGAAGGGATATTTCAGGGCATGGGCGAAGAATGTTTACTTTTATTTGCAATTGACGATTGCGATGAGATGCTTGCCAGCGCCCTGTTTTTCCAGGGGGAACGAAGTTTGTATGGCCGTTATTGGGGGGCTTTGAAGGATGTGCCCTGCCTACATTTTGAGCTTTGTTATTATGCAGGAATCGAGCGCTGTATAGCACTTGGTCTTGAGCGCTTTGACGCTGGAGCACAAGGCGAGCACAAGTTGCTCAGGGGCTTTGAGCCCGTTTCAACCCAGTCTTTTCATTTCATCAGGCATCCCGATTTTCGGGCCGCCATTGATGGTTTTCTCTCACAGGAGCGCGAATATATTGAGCAGTATCGAGAGGACGCGCGAGCATGGTTGCCCTATAAGAAACACGACTGAATCAGAGAATGAGCGCGAGGTCTCGTTGGGGGGTTTACTTGCCCAACAAATAGCATTAGAATTCGCGCCCCTGAACAAACTGCGTGAAAAATCACCAACAGGTAGGTGGTGTCGCAGTTGGAACAAATTTTTAAACGAATAATGGTAATTTTTAATGCCTTCAGTAAAAGTTAAAGAAAACGAGCCGTTCGATATTGCTCTTCGTCGCTTCAAGCGTTCTTGTGAGAAAGCTGGTGTATTGTCTGAAGTACGTCGTCGTGAGCACTACGAGAAGCCTACAACTGTACGTAAGCGTAAAGCAGCTGCAGCAGTTAAGCGTCACGCGAAGAAAGTTCAGCGTGAGCAACGTCGTTTTGAGCGTTTGTACTAAGTTTTAGTACGTATTGATGTCTGACGCAGGTCTTAAAGCCAGCATTACTTCGGCAATGAAGGATGCCATGCGCGCTAAAGAAAAAGAGCGCTTGGCAACGATCCGACTCATTCTGGCGGAGTTCAAGCGAATTGAAGTCGACGAGCGCATCGAGCTGGATGACGCACGCTGTTTGGCTATCTTGGACAAGATGCTAAAGCAGCGAAAAGACTCTATAACGCAATTTCGCGATGCTGGTCGTGTAGACCTCGCAGAGATCGAAGAACGTGAAGTCGAGGTCATCCAGACCTTCCTTCCAAAGGCTCTGTCAGAAGATGAAATCGAAGATTTGATCGGCGCTGCCATGTCGGAAACAGGTGCAGAATCTGTGCGAGACATGGGTAAAGTGATGGCAGTGTTAAAACCCCAACTTCAGGGGCGAGCGGACGTCGGTGCGGTCAGCGGTCTAGTAAAGAAACGCTTGGCGGGTTAATCTTTTACCGCTAAATCCGGTCAACCTTTAAGACCAGAGTATTCTTTCCAGGCGGGCGTTCTCAATGGCAGGACAAATTCCCCAGAGTTTTATCGAAGATCTTCGAGACCGTCTGTCGATTGTGGACGTGGTTTCATCGCGTGTTCAATTAAAAAAAACAGGTTCTGGCTACAAGGCCTGTTGTCCGTTTCATAACGAAAATACCCCTTCTTTTACCGTCAATCGCCAAAAAGGTTTCTATCACTGTTTCGGGTGCGGAGCGAGTGGCGATGCGATTTCTTTTTTACGTGAACATGACAATCTGAGTTTTGTTGAGGCCGTAGAAGAATTGGCAAAAATTGCTGGTGTTGAAGTACCTCGTGATGAGCGGCTGAAGCAGGTTTATGATGAAAGTCGCCAGTACTACGAAGCTCTGGAAATAATGGACTCAAAATACCGCGAGGCCCTCAAAAAACATTCATCGAATGCTGTGGTTAATAAATATGTGGCGCAGCGAGGTCTCAGCGAGGAAATTATCGAGCGTTTCGGTATCGGTTATGCCCCACCCCTTCGTGATTTCATTAGTGCATCTGCGACTCCCAATCACCTAAAGAAACTGGTTGAGATGAAGCTGGTATCGCAAAAATATGAACGGCCTTTTGATTTGTTTCAGAATCGTTTGATGTTTCCGATACGAAATATGAGAGGCAAGACCGTCGGTTTTGGAGGTCGCACACTAGGTGATGACAAGGCCAAATATATCAACTCTCCAGAGTCCAGGGTTTTTCACAAAAGTAGCGAAATCTACGGATTGTATGAGGCATCGCGGGCGCTTCGAAACATTGAGCGTTTGCTGGTTGTTGAAGGGTATATGGATGTGGTCTCGCTTGCACAGCATGGCATTGACTACGCAGTCGCAACACTTGGTACGGCGACAAATGAAGAAAATCTGGGACAGTTACTCAAGCGTTGCCAGAATTTGGTCTTTTGTTTTGATGGCGATGCGGCGGGTATGAGAGCCGCTGAAAAAGCCATGGAAAACCTCTTGCCTATGTATCAAAACGGCATGCAGTTCAGTTTCTTGATTTTGCCGCAAGGGGAAGACCCTGACACACTCATACGCGAAGAAGGTCGGGACAGGTTCGAAGGCAGAGTGATGCGGGCGCAGCCCATATCAGAGTTCTTTTTTAATCGTCATTGCCTTGGTTTGAATCTGGAGCTTCCGGAAGATCGTGGCGTACTTAGAAGTCGCGCCCAGTCGATATTGGATACTTTGCCTAAAAGTGTATTGAAGTCCGGTTTGTGGGAGCGGCTGCTAGAGCTTACGAGTGGACGTAGAAGGCCGGCTGCATCTCGACAGGTTTCGCGTGATTCAAGTGATATAAAGGTGATCAAGACGACCGAAATTGCTATTTGTCTCGGTCTATATTTTGCGCCTGAGAAGGCTCAGGAGTTGCTGGATCTTGATGTCCGGTTTGATTCGGAGGTTACAACTCAGTTTTTTAACTGGGTCGTGTCAAATAGCTTAAGTAGTCAGGAGGATCTGCTCTACGCTTTGGCTACAGACAGGCAAGGCTATCGGGAGCGTTTTTTCCACTTATTCTCCAATCTTGAGGATGTTCCGGCACCTGAGATTGCGATTGAGGAGCTGGACTTCATTATTAAACGTCTCGGCGATCAAAAAAAACGTGATGATATGCTGAGACCGACTAAACTTAACAAATCACCAGATCAGCTAACCGATGAAGAGCGAAGCAAAGCTCAGGCGATCACGACCCGTACTTCGTAACTCCAATATTTGTAAATAAGCTTGATTTCTATGGTTTCGATCCCAATTTAGATTTGTGGGTCAATAATATTTCCGTATAATGGCCGACTATTTTTTAAACGGCCACC
>DAITOW010000201.1:0-5750 GCA_036833965.1 Oleiphilaceae bacterium | reverse complement strand
GCGCTTGGTGTTGTGATTCGCAGTTTGAAGAATAGGGTGTCGTAGGGATGCCAAAGCACGCGAGTATTTGGATTGTCGGCGCCATTACAGGAATTGGCCGATCGCTTGCACTGTTCTTTGCTGAGCAGAAAATGGCAGAGGGCATTGTTCTTAGTGCGCGCTCTGCAGACAAGCTAGAGGCCCTGAGTCAGGAGATTCAAAGATTCGGGGTGTCTTGTTGGGTTGTGCCACTTGATGTTTCTTCGCAATCGTCACTCGATCAAGCTCAGGAAGCGGTCAGTAAGATAACGCCAACAGTAAGCACTGTGGTGATTAACGCTGGTACCTGTGAGTACATGGACAGCAACGATATTGATCCGGAAATGGCAAGGCGCGTTTTTGAGACGAATTACTTCGGCGCGTTGGCGGTTTCAAAGATGGCTTTGCCACTGTTGCGACAATCCCGCGATCGCGGTTTCCAAGCTTCGATGGTGTTTGTTTCTAGTAGCGTGACCTATCAGGCCTTGCCGAGAGCCCACGCGTATGGTGCGTCAAAGGCAGCGCTGCGTTATTTCGCAGAGTGTCTGAAGATTGACCTGCAACGCGAGAATATCAATGTGCAGCTGGTGAGCCCGGGGTTTGTTGACACACCACTGACGCAACAAAATGATTTTGACATGCCCTTTATTGTCTCGAGTGAGGATGCCGCCAGGATTATTGCCAGAGGCATCGATAAAGGGACCTTTGATATCGCATTCCCGCGTCCTTTTATCTGGATGCTCAAAACCATTTCCAAACTGCCGAACAAGCTCAGATTTGCCTTGTTAGGGAAGATGTCTCGTCATGAGGCAGAGATCAACTCAGAATCAGAAGGAAGCTCAAAGGCATGATGACAGAAGTTCAGTCGTCCCAAAGGATTGCCGTCATTGGTTCCGGTATTGCAGGCCTTACCTCGGCATATTTGCTCAGTCGCCATCATGAAGTGACTGTTTTCGAGGCAAATGATTACCTTGGAGGTCATACACATACCAAGCATATAGAAAGAAACGGTCGTACATTCCCGGTGAATACAGGGTTCATCGTCTACAACGATTGGACATATCCCAATTTTATCAAGTTGATGCAGCAGCTGGGTGTCGAAACGCAAGAGTCTGACATGAGTTTCAGTGTCCACGATGAGAATAGCGGCCTGGAGTACAACGGTACGAGCATCAATTCCCTTTTCGCACAGCGGATTAATATTTTCAGACCATCGTTCCTGAAAATGGTGCGGGACATACTGCGTTTCAACAAGGAAACGGTCGCAGCACTGGAAAGGGGGGATGACCTGAGTATGACGCTCGGCGATTACATAAAGGAGCATGGATACTCCCAAGGTTTTCGTGATTACTACATTATCCCTATGGGGGCGGCGATCTGGTCAGCATCGACAGATGTGATGATGAATTTCCCTCTCGAATTTTTCCTGAAGTTTTTCAACAACCACGGAATGCTGAGTGTGGATGACCGCCCGACGTGGCGTGTACTTTCTGACGGATCGAGTGCCTATGTTGCAGAGTTGATCAAGCCGTTTGAAGAGCGAATTCGCCTCAATACGCCGGTCAAGAAAGTAATGCGCAGCAATAGCAAGGTAATTATTCGAACCGAGAAGGGCGATGAGGAATTTGATCAGGTCGTGATGGCCTGCCATAGCGATCAGGCCTTGAGTATGCTCGCCGAGCCGACGGCGAAAGAGCACGAAATCCTGGGCGCGATCCCTTATCAGGATAATGAGGTCGTTTTACACACAGACGAGCGTCTTATGCCCAAGCGCAAGCTGGCGTGGGCTGCTTGGAATTATCATATTCCCCAGCGCCGCAGTGAACATGCGATGGTGACCTATAACATGAACATCCTGCAGAATTTTAAGGATGCGCCAGAAACGTTTTTAGTGACCCTGAATCGAGCTGCAGAAATTGATGAAAGCAAGGTCATTGAGCGTTACAACTATGCGCATCCGGTATTTACGCAGGATGGTGTAGCGGCTCAGGCGCGACATTCGGAGATCAGTGGCCACAATCGCACGCATTATTGTGGTGCTTATTGGTTTAATGGCTTCCACGAAGATGGTGTGAATAGCGCGCTGCGGGTTGCAAAGCTTTTCGGGATAACGCTTTGATGGCGGGTTCGGTACAGGTAGAACATAGCTGTCTTTATCGCGGCTCGATTCGCCATCGACGCTTTACGCCGGTGAGTAATAATTTCCGCTACGGCATGTTCATGTGGTACATCGATCTCGATGAAGTGGCGGCGCTTGCCAGGCAAAGTCGGTTTTTTAGCCTGAGACGTTTCGCCCCGTTCCGTTTTGCTCGAGAAGATTATTTTGGCGATAAAGATCAGGATTTGAAGCGAGCTGTCATCGACAAAGTTGAGAAATTTTTTGTTCGTAATAAAACAAGGCATGCGCAAATACATTCTGTCCGCGTGCTAACGCATATCCGTTATTTTGGTCTTATTTTTAATCCGGTTAGTTTCTATTACTGCTTTGATGCGGATGAAAACCTGGTCGCGATTCTGGCTGAAATAACCAATACCCCGTGGGGTGAACGCCATGCCTATGTGTTGCCCTTTGTTTCTGATGCGTCTGCAAATGACGGCGATTGCCAGAAAATTTTTCAGAGCTTAGACGAAGCGCCAATAAAAGTGACGCAAGAGCGAAGCGACTCCAGACGCTTTGCGTTTGAAAAGCAGTTCCATGTTTCACCGTTTAATCCGATGAATATGGATTACAACTGGGTTTTTAAAGCGCCAGGATCGAAGCTCGCCGTGCATATGGAAAACACTATGTTCAAGCAGGCGGCTGGCGCTAAAAGTGCAGACAATAGCAGCGTAGAGAAGCACTTTGATGCCACGCTGGGTATGGAACGCGTTCCGGTGAAAAGGGCGGCATCAGTGATATTGAAACAACCAATCATGACGCTGAAGGTTGTTTACGGGATTTACTGGCAAGCATTGAAACTCTGGATTAAGAGAAGCCCTTTCTACGATCATCCTTCGCTGTCAGAGTTCGAGAGCAATGGGGAAATGAACGTCGCTCTCTCAAAATCAGGAAAGCAAAAAATCAGGAAAGCACTATGAACACTCAAACAAATACTCTTCCAAACAGTCAGGGACTAAGCTTTCAGAACCTGGCGAAAAAGGCTGTCTTCAAGCAATTGGAACATCTGAAAGTAGGGCAGTTGGTGATCAACGATGGTGGTGTTCGGCATGTCTTTGGTGAGGGGCCTGCGGGTAACATCGTTGGTGAGTTAAATATCGTCGACCGGGCGTGCTATGTAGACATTCTAACGGGAGGCAGTATTGGTGCTGCAGAGAGCTACATGACGGGCGACTGGACAAGCCCTGATCTGGCAGCCCTGATGCGATTGATGGTTCGTAATATGGATGTTCTTGATGGCATGGAAGGCGGCCTTGCCAAGCTTTCCAAGCCGGTATTGAAAGTCATGCACCGCTTGAATCAAAACACGGTGAAAGGTTCCAAGCGCAATATCGCTGCGCATTATGATTTGGGGAATGACTTTTTTCAGACCTTTCTTGACCCAACGATGATGTATTCCTCTGCTTTGTTTCCAAGTGCAGAGTCCACGCTTGAGGAAGGCTCGCTCAACAAGCTCAAAACCATTTGCGAGAAGCTGCAGCTAAGTGAGCAGGATCATGTGGTCGAAATTGGTACGGGCTGGGGCGGCTTTGCGATCTATGCCGCCCAGAATTATGGCTGCAAGGTGACAACGACCACGATCTCGAAACAACAATATGAGCTTGCACGGCAGCGAGTAAAAGAAGCCGGATTGGAAGACCGCATAACTTTGCTGCTCGAAGATTACCGCCGCCTTGAAGGACAGTTCGACAAGCTTGTTTCGATTGAGATGATCGAAGCGGTTGGCTGGAAATTTTATAACACCTATTACGAGACGTGCTCTCGTCTTCTCAAGCCGAATGGTCTGATGTTAATTCAGGCGATCACCATTGCTGACCAGCGTTATGAGCGCGCCAAACGAGATGTGGATTTTATTCAGCGTTATATCTTTCCGGGTAGCTGTATCCCTTCGGTAACGGCGCTCTCAGAGGCGATGCGCGACTCGTCAGACCTGCGACTGGTCTCTCATCAGGATTTCGCCCAGCACTATGCTCGCACACTGCACATGTGGAACGATAACTGTAAGCGTGAGGCGAAAACGATTACTGAGTTGGGTTACAGTGAAACCTTTCAGAGAATGTGGGAATTCTATTTGTGTTATTGTGAGGGTGGCTTTGCAGAGCGTTCGATTGGCGTGTCCCATTTGTTATATGCGAAGCCTGAGTTTCGCGACGAAAAGGTAGCCTGAGGGTCAAACCGATCCGGCGGAGAACGGCATCTCCGGATGCACTGAGAAGTCTAACTATGAAGCACAAGATTATTAACGCTGTCCTGTTTCAGGCTCTTTGGTTCACCGCCATTCTTTCTGGATGGCTTTACGCCTTGCCTTTGATGGTGTTGCATCTGGCGCATTTTGTTTACGCTGAGCGTCACCCCAAAACACGACTCGCATGTTTCTCTCTGGCATTTTTGGGAATGATCGGCGACAGCATTTTGGGCTTGTTTGGTGTTTATCACTTTCATGCCGAGAACCTGATGGTGTTGGGAGTGATTCCGCTCTGGCTGTGTTACATGTGGCTGGGGTTCGCAACGTGTTTGCCGATATCACTGTCCTGGCTGCTTCGCTCTCCACCACTTCTTCTTGCGTTTTTTTCTATAGGCGGAACGCTCTCCTACCTTGCAGGGCGTAGCTTGGGTGCGCTCGCGTTTGAAAGCTCCGTGATTCCGGTGATCGCCGGAGTTTGGTTTATCATCGCGTGTGTTGTTTTGCTGTTCCAGCGTGTGCTCCAGTTCAAACCTTCAGCTGAAATCCAACTTCAAGGCGAGTAATTTTTCAGTGCGGTAAACCGACAGGTTTTTGGGTGCGTATGTCATGTACGTTCCAATAAAAACAGGTTTACCGAAATGCGGCTTCGTTCAATCTTTGACTTGCTCTTTTTTATCTCTGCGCTGATGCTCGCACTGTCTGTGAGGGCGCATGACTTTGCTTTTACCGGCGAAGCCAGAGACATTAAGACAGGGATGCTTCTTTACACGGAAGAGCATTTTGTGTCTCTCGCCAAAGACGGGGATTACCAGAAAAGCCTGGTGCGCTACGTTGCGCCAGATGGAGAATTGATTGCCAACAAGTCTCTTGATTTCGGGGCAAGCCAGTTCGCCCCAATGTTGTCGTTTAAATACCATGCCTATCCTCTGGAATACGACGCATCCTACCAAAATGATACCTTCGTTCTGGCGACGAACTCTCCGAGTCGAGAGTCGAATGAAGAGATCGAGCCAAGTGCAGGTCAGGCATTCGTAGTGGATGGTGGCTTTGATCGCTTGTTGGTGAAGTTCTGGGATCAGTTGCTCTCGGGTGAAGAACGGCAGTTCGATTTTCTTGCCATCACTCGGGGCTCGACTATTGAGTTTGCTCTGAGCATGGTTGGACAGACTGACGAGAGAGTGAGATTCCGGATTGAGCCCGGTTCCTGGATTATCTCTTTGCTACTCGATCCGATCTTTCTGGAATATGATCGGGAGTCGAGGCTTTTGATGCGCTATGAAGGCTTGACGAACATCGCGCTCAGTGAAGGTTCTGACAATGTGGTTGCGGTGATCGAGTACCAGTACGAAGAGGGCTCTGAGGTTCTGGCTTTGCGAGGTGACAACACCA
>DAITOW010000200.1:0-5770 GCA_036833965.1 Oleiphilaceae bacterium | reverse complement strand
TTCGACCTTTGAGCTGCCGGTATTCCTGTCGAATGTTCTGTCGTATGTCGTGAAGGATATGGAAATGGTCAAGGGCGAGGGTGGCAAAACCAAAAAGGCCGATAACAGCGCAGCGATGTCGTTGGGGTGGCAGCCGCACTCTGTAGAAGACTCTGTTTTAAGTGGCGCTGAAAGTCTTATTCGTCTGGGTGTGGTGAAAGGCGCGTAGCTTTGTGCACGGTTTGGTCTGAGTCGCCAGGCTGCTTCTGTTAAGGGAGCAGCCTGCAAGGCCTGAACGACTATTCAAAGCTTGATTGCAAACCGGAGGTTTTCGCTTCTTCCCGTCCGTAGCGTTGTTCAACGTAGGACGGGCCCTTGATGAAGATTTTCAGATCTTTGTATGTCCAAACGTCTTTAAACATTAAAAAGAACTCGTCCAGATTCAGACGCAAGGGGTTGAGTGTTGTTGGCTGGCGCATGGTCAAACCATATTCAAGCGAACTGACTTTACGTTCATCGACAAAGGTGCCGAACAGTCTGTCCCAAATAATCAGAACCCCGCCAAAGTTGCTGTCGATCTGATCCGGCTTACAGCCATGGTGAACCCGATGGTGTGAAGGGGTGTTCAGCACCCATTCCAGTGGGCCAAGACGTTTTATGACTTGCGTATGCAAGAAGAATTGGTAAGCGAGGCTGGCTTCAATCGCTATTAAGGCCCAATTTTTATCAAAGCCGATAATGGAAAGCGGTATCCACCACAGTACCCAGCCAAAATTTACGTCCATCAAAAAGTTCTGGCGCAAGGCGGTAGAAAAGTTAAGTGTTTTCGATGAGTGATGGGTAACGTGAATCGCCCACATCCATCGCACTTTGTGCATCGCGACATGGTACCAGTAGTAAAAAAAGTCCTGCGCGATAAACAGTATTAAAACACTGAGGACGCCAAATTCAGGAGCGTAGCCAAAACCAAACTGGCGAACATAATCATAAAAAAGCTGGATGAACAGGGCGATAGCGATGCCATCGAAGATCTTGTACATCGCGCCGGTTGAGATATTGGCAAGCGTTTCTTTAAGGTGGTAGGAGTCAACGCCCTTGCGTTTCAGGTACCACGCCTCGACAGCGATGATGCTTAAAAACAGGGCACCAAAGCTCGCAATAAACATGAGTGCGTGTAACAGGTCTTGCATGAATCATCCTTTTAAACAGATTTTTTATGATGCAGCTAGTTTAATAAATGATATGTCACTAAGATTGATAACGGATAGCTAATTTTTGACAATCTGCGCCAATGTTGAATGATTTTTTGATATCGCGGGATGCAACCGCCCATCTAATACGCTTTCTCGACGTTCGCGGGTTCGGCTTGCCCGGGTTTCGCGAAGAGCTGGCTCGCTGCTCTGCATCCGGACAGGTTTCATATGCCAAGTGGTGGCACTTGCTGGAAGAGCTTGATGCGCTTTTGGATGAAAGAGCGCTTGGTATCAAGATCGGCTCCAGTGTCCGGGTAGAGCATTGCGGTGTTCTCGGTTATCTGTTCCGGACAAGCAAGAATGTGCTTGAAGCGCTTGCGTGTTATCAGCGTTTTGAGCGATTACTATATTCCGGTGGGCATGTGCAGGGCGAGATAGGCACCGACCAAACCTTTTGCTTGAGCTGGAATCCGGAAGACGGGCTGTCGACCTTGCTGTCTGATTCGTTGTTGCTGGCGGCATTGCTTGGCATTATCCGGGAAATCCTGAACGACCAATGTGTTGCGCCACTCTCTGTTTCTTTTGCGCATCCTGTGAAGGAAAGCGATATGTCTGGGTTTTGTGCCTATTTTGCTTGCCCGGTAAAACAGGATGCAGGACAGCTATCCATTTGCTTCAGTCTGGATGATCTCCAGCGTTCCATCCCTTTTTATGACAGTACCCTGCACGCGCTATTGGGACAACAGGCCCAGAATCTGGTTGAGCAGTTACCCGAAGGAGATGTGTTTATTCGCTCCTTGAGAGAAGCCATTGTGCAGAGTTTGAATGAGGGGTGTGCTGACGCAGAGCAGGTCGCCCGTTCCATGAAGGTTTCTTTGCGAACCTTGCATCGAACCCTGCAAAAGAAAGAGAAGGTTTACAGGGATGTGTTGAGGGATGTGCGTATGTCACTTGCCAAACGATATTTGGCAGATGCAAGTATTAGCTTAACCGAAGTCGCAATGCTGTTAGGCTATAGCGAACAGAGCGCTTTTAATCGGGCGTTTAAAGGCTGGTTTGGCGAGACGCCAAGGCAGTATCGAAATAATTTACCCGGAGCCTAAGGTGCTTCAAATATTATGAAACTAGAGCCACAGGATTTAACCAGTCTGCATCAGCAAGCGTGCCATATCGCCAGACAGGCTGGTGCCTACATTATGCAACACGCAGATGATGTGCCAGAGGTTCAGCACAAAGCCGGTGCGGCCAGTCTGGCAGCACAGGTGGTGACCGCTGTTGACCACCATTGTGATGCGATGATTCGCGAAGGTCTGGCACGCAGTGTCGCAGAATACGATCTGGCTTTGCTCACCGAAGAAACGCCGGATGATGGCTCGCGGCATCGTAAAGATTACTTCTGGTGTGTCGATCCTCTTGATGGCACTTTGGCATTCACTCGTTCGGTTCATGGTTATTCTGTTGCGATTTCCCTGATCAGCAAACAAGGCGAGCCGGTGTTGGGTGTGGTTTACGATCCCTTGAAAGACGATCTGTATTCGGCGATCAAGGGGCAGGGTGCCTGGCGAAATAACGGGGTGTGGCAACCTCTGGATGCAGAACCTTCTACCTTATTTTCAGTGCAACTAGATTGCAGCTTTATTGAGAGCGAGGGCTTTGCACAAAAGTGGGCGCGTATTGAAAAATGGGCGCTTGCCCAGGGTTACAGTGGTGCGCAGTATTTAAGTGAAGCCGGTGGTGTGATGAGTGCGATTGCGGTTTTACACGAGGCGCCCGCGTGCTACTTCAAGCCTCCAAAAGACCAGAGCGGTGGCGGCAGTGTTTGGGACTTCGCGGCAACAGCCTGTATTTTTAAAGAGGTAGGAGCCTTCGCAACCGACTTCTCAGGAGGTGCGTTTCAGTTCAATCCTCAGGGCGATACCTATATGAACCACTGCGGCGTCATGTTTACATCTGCTGACTTTGGTGGCTCTTTGTTTGAGGCGATGACAGATGAGTGAGGGCATAATGAAAAGCACGCAATTCCCTTTGACGCGTCGAGCGATGCTCGGATCAAGTGCGGCTCTGGGTGTATCCGTCGTCACGAGCCCTCTGGCTTTTGCTGCGACTGTGCCTGCGAAAGATACATTGCGACTGGCGCTCTCACCGGCGTCTTCCGGAAAGGCTCCCATGAATGCCGCGAATCTAGCCCCGGCGCTTGAGCGGGTTTTGCAGGTTCAGCAAGCTTTAACTCAAAAATTGAATCAGGACGTGTCTTTCGTTCACCGTCGCGACGTCATAAAAGATGAGCTCTCAGAGACCAGAGCGCTGCTTGCGCAATTTATGGGCGTTGCGGATGTGGATGATCTGGCGCTGGTGCGCAATACCAGTGAGGCTAATTCGATCATCGTTAACGGGATCGATCTAGAGGGTGGAGAGGTTCTCGTATGGAGCGAGAACCATCCTACGAGCCGACACTCGTGGCAGTATCGAAAAGCCCGCACCGCGGACTTCTCTTATCGAGAATTTACCTTGCCTGCAAAGACGGATTCCGTGCAGGCGATTGTCGAGTTTGTGCGACAGCAGGTAAGACCCAACACGCGCGTTGTATGTTTCTCGGAGATTTCCAACATCTCCGGAATGCGTTTGCCAGCCGAAGCCCTATGCAAGGCGATCCATGAGGTTAACCCGAAGATTTTTGTGCATGTTGATGGTGCGCAATCGTTAGGCAATATCGATGTCCGTTTGGATAAAATGGGGTGTGATGCGTTCTCGGCCAGCGGCCATAAATGGCTGATGGGTCCGCGAGGCACGGGCATTCTTTATGTTCGCCCTGAGTGGGCAAGAAAGATATGGCCAGCGACGCTGGGCTACGATGTTCTGTTCGATTATCCTCTCGATGAGTTGCCTGATTCTGCCCAGCGTTTTGAATGTTTCGGGCAGCGCGATATTGCGGCCGTCACCGCGTTGGGAGAGGTCGTGCGTACCTATCAGGAAATTGGCGGCATTACTGCTGTTTCTGACAGGATTCAAGCGCTTACAGGTTACGGCATTGAGGCTCTGAAAAGCCGGGGTTTGAGCCTGCTGACGCCGAACAATCCAGAATTAAGGCAAGGTATTATTGTGGTTAATGTTGGTGGCGCGATTAACGCCTATGGCGCGTTTCTGGCTTTGCACAATGCGGGCATCGCATCGGCATTTATTAAGGGCGATCGCGTGTGTTGTTCTCCCGATGAGATGAGTGCCGGTGAAACGGAACAACACACCTATTTAAGACTCAGTCCGCATATTTACAATGATGAGAAAGAGATCGACCGCGCGGTGGAAATTATTGCACGCATCGTGGAGTCAAAATTCGAAATCATCAAAGAGGTGGTCAGGTTTCTGTAGGTCTGAAACTATATACTTTAAACCGATTTTTCGCGGGGAGTTTTCGGGAAACACTGTTCTAGATTACGGATTTCCAAAGCGCTTGGCGATGCGTAGTATTAAGGGCTTGTGAAAGCTTTCAAAAACGACATTATTACTTAACGACAATATTTTGCTTAAAGATAATAAGAACGGAGCAACCCCATGGCCATCGTGCTGAACACATTTTTTATTGCGCTTCTCTGCGTCATTCTTAACACCTCAAACGCCAATCTTCTGGACATGCTTGTAAGTAATGCCATTGCGCAAGCCGTGTTGTTTTTCCTCGTTGTGTGTATTCCTTTTTGGCGCACCAAGCGCATGTCCTATGTCGATATTGCATGGCCGTTTGGGGTTGCCATTATTGGCGCGCATATCCTGTTTATGGGCGAGGCGGAACCATTGCGTAACGGAGTAGTTGGCGCGGTCTACCTGTTTATCGGCTTGCGTATGGGGATTGGAGCGGTGACGATGGCCAAGGCTACCGGTGTAATTTTCAAGTATGAGTTCCCCCGTTACAAATACCGTCGCACCATGCTCGAAGAGCAAGGCTCGAAACACGTCGACGCACACATGCTTGGCGAGGCGGTTGCACAAGGCTTTGCCAATATGACTGTTCTTGCACTGCCGGGTTTTTTGATTGCCAACAGCGCTTTAGGGGGAGTGAGCGGATGGGAAATCGCCGGTTTGGCTTTGTGGGCGATAGCCTATCTGACTGAGTCGATCGCCGATGGTCAGAAGATGTGGTTTATCTCCAAGAACCCGAAGGGCGTTTGTAATATCGGTTTGTGGAAATACAGCCGTCACCCGAATTATTTTTCAGAGTGGCTGGTTTGGACAGGCCTCGTGGTTGCGACCGTACCTTCCTGGCTGGTGCACGCTGAAAGCGAAATCCCTCTGATTTGGATTGGGCAGGGTATTGGAGCCTTGTTTGCCTCAGTTATGCTGTATGTCACTCTGGTTTACCTGACCGGAGCCAAGCCTGCGGAATACTATTCCGTGCAAAAGCGGGAGGGGTACCGGGAATATCAAAAGACCACCAATATGTTCTTCCCCTGGTTTCCAAAAAAAGCGGATTAATCAGAGGGTTCTTCGCGTAAGGTTGTTTTGGATGGTGCGATTTGCCTTCTGTTTTCCTTCCAATAGTTCGCGATTAAATATAAACCGAACAGGGGTTTTGCAAAGAGAATCAGGGCTAGAATAGTGCCCGGTAT
>DAITOW010000199.1:0-5773 GCA_036833965.1 Oleiphilaceae bacterium | reverse complement strand
GCCCTGTTCACTAGTCAGAATGAGGCATAGCCATCCATCATGATTCAGTTCATCAATGTAGGTAAGCGCTATCCGGATGGTCACGAAGCGTTAAAGAACGTGTCGTTTGAAATGGCTCGAGGCGAAATGGCTTTTTTAACCGGTCATTCCGGTGCCGGTAAAAGTACCTTGCTTAAGCTGATTATGTTGATGGAAAGAGCCTCCAAAGGGCAGGTGATTGTTGGAAATCAGAATCTGGCGCGCATTCCGCAGCGTCAGATCCCATATTACCGTCGCCATGCCGGCGTTGTGTTTCAGGATCATAAGCTGCTATTCGACCGCAGCGTTTTCGATAACGTGGCGATTGCGATGGAAGTTGCTGGAGCACCCCCAAAAGAAATTGCCAAGCGCGTTCGGGCGGCACTTGATAAAGTAGGCTTGCTTAGCAAGGAAAAACTGACTCCAATTCAGCTTTCAGGTGGAGAGCAGCAGCGGGTGGGCATTGCTCGCGCCGTAGTGAATAAGCCACCGATTTTACTGGCTGACGAACCGACCGGAAACCTGGATCCTGAGCTTTCAGCAGAGATTATGAAGCTGTTTTCCGACTTCAATAAGGTTGGAGTCACCGTGCTTGTTGCTTCGCATGATTTGGATCTGATCTCACGCTTACCCTACCGAGTGATCGAACTTGATCATGGTGTGATCAAATCTGGTGCCGAAACACTCGGTGGAGAAGTCCATGCCTAACAACAAAAAGACAGAGCGCAAAGCTGCAGCGCAAGGCGCGCAACTCAGCAAACAAAAGCCCCTTGTCGGGAGTTACTTTGGCAATCACAAGAAAGCATTGCTGCATACGTTAAGGGAACAACGCAAAAATCCCCTGACTGCATTCCTTACCTGCTCGGTAATCGGTATTGCGATATTGCTTCCGACCTTGCTCGCAGTATTACTAATCAACGTACACTCCGCCAAACTTGACTGGGATAGTTCAGCACAATTAACAGTCATGCTGAACGATAATGTATCCGCTATTCAGGGCACCCAACTCGCCAAAGATCTCCTTAGTCAGCCGGAGGTTGAAGAAACTTTGTTTGTCGACAAAGCGGAAGCTCTTGAAGAATTTAAAGCCGTGTTTCAGTTGGGTAATACTCTCGATCACCTTTCCGGAAATCCCCTGCCACACAGTATAGTGGTCTCTTTAAGCGACATGGCGAGCTCTTTTGAACAAGCGCAACAAATCAAAGAGAACCTCAGTCAAAAGCCTGAAGTAGCGCTTGTTCAACTGGATTTGATGTGGGTGCAGCGCCTGAATGCTATCAGTGACTTCCTCACGATGAGCACGTGGATTTTGGCCTTTATGCTCAGCATCGCTGTCGTGCTGATTCTGGGTAATACCATTCGCCTGGCAATTGAAAGTCGTAAAGACGAAATCGCGGTGCTCAAGCTGGTTGGTGGAACAGACGCATTTGTTTGCCGTCCTTTCGTTTATATGGGCATATTTTACGGGCTTGGCGGAGGCTTGTTGGCTGTTATCTTTAGCTCTGTAGTTTTGGCTCTGCTTTCCCAACCTGTGGAGTTTCTGACCAGCTCTTATCAAAGCGACTTTAGTTTGTCAGGGTTAAACTTTGAATCTACACTTTTAATACTCGCAGTCGGCGTCCTGCTGGGCTGGATTGGTGCTCGAGTCTCAGTAAAGCGCCACATCAGCGAAATAGAACCAAACTGATTCTTTGTTCCAACATACACAAGTGTAATGAAACCTCTGTAGAACGGTGTAGTCCAATGTCTACACCTTGAGCGTAAAGCTCTCGGAGTGCTATGATCGTTGCTTAAATAAATAGAGGAAAATTAATGGGTACAAGCTTAAAACCAGTGGATATGCTGATTCCGGGAGGAAACCTTGAATCGTACATCCGCACTGTTAATAGCATACCAATCTTGTCAGTAGAGGAAGAGCGCGCACTTTCAGAGCGCCTTCACGATGAGAACGACCTCTTGGCGGCAAGACACTTAATCATGTCCCACCTTCGCTTCGTGGTGCACATTGCCAAGAGTTATTCTGGCTACGGGCTCGCACAGGCAGACCTGATTCAGGAAGGCAATGTCGGACTGATGAAGGCGGTAAAACGCTTTGATCCCAAATACGGAGTTCGACTCGTTTCGTTTGCTGTCCACTGGATCAAAGCCGAGATTCACGAATTCATTTTACGTAATTGGCGAATCGTGAAAATTGCGACGACCAAAGCCCAACGTAAAATGTTCTTTAATCTGCGTAGCTCAAAGAAAAGGCTGGCTTGGTTTACTGCGGACGAGGTTGAGTCCGTTGCAAAAGATCTGGGTGTTGAACCGAAAGTGGTCCGCGAAATGGAAGGCCGTTTAAGTGCCCACGATGCATCCTTTGACGCAACGGTCGATGAAGACGATGATAGTGCTTTTCTCGCTCCGGCAAACTATCTTGAAGATCACAATGCGGATCCTGCAAGAGCAATTGAGATCGCAGATTCGAGTGCTGATACCCACGGCCGACTGAGTGAAGCCTTGAAGGCTCTGGACCAGCGAAGCATGGATATCCTGAACAAGCGTTGGTTGAGCGACAAAAAGTCTACGCTTCATGATTTGGCCGATGAATATGGCGTTTCCGCAGAGCGCATTCGTCAGCTTGAAAAAAACGCAATGAAGAAAGTTAAAGCCTTGATGGGTGAATAAACACTTTGTTGAATACAGAAAACCGCCTCTCTGGCGGTTTTTTTTGTGCTTATTTTTACGGGATGAGATATGAACATCGCTTTTCTGGGTGTTGGCCTGATGGGCCAACCCATGGTCAAAAATCTGTTAAAAGCCGGCTTTTCGCTACACCTTTGGAACCGCACTCAAAGCAAGCTTGATCCGTTTCGAGACAAGGCAAATTGCTTTGATAGTGCCAAAGATGCTGTATCTGAAGCAGACATCATTATCACCATGCTCGAAACCGGCGATATTGTCGAAGCCGTCCTCATGCAAAAGGATGTATTAAGCGCCATCAAGGCAGGCAGTCTGGTGATTGATATGAGCTCCATTCCTCCGGAGCTTGCTCGCGATCACTCGGCGCGTTTGGCGGCCCGAGAAATTGCCTATCTTGATGCTCCAGTCTCCGGCGGTACGGTCGGGGCCGAAGAAGCAAGCCTCGCCATCATGGTTGGAGGCTCAAAAAGCGATTTTGAACGAGCTACTGATGTATTTAAAGCGCTTGGAAAAGCAACATACATAGGCTCGCATGGTTGCGGTCAGCTTACCAAACTCGCCAACCAGGCAATTGTTGGCATTACGATCGGGGCAGTCTCCGAAGCCCTGCTATTGGCAGCAAAAGGCGGAGCCAACCCAGTCGCTGTTCGGGAGGCTTTAAGTGGTGGTTTTGCCGCCAGTCGTATACTGGAGCTGCATGGCCAGCGAATGATTGACGGAAACTATCAACCCGGAGCGCGCAGTCGCGTTCAACTCAAAGACATGCGAACAATTTTGGATGAGGCTCGTATTCAGACTCTGACCTTGCCTCTCTCACAGAGAACACATGATGGTTACCTGTCTCTCATTGCGCATGGCAAGGAAGATATCGATCACAGTGGTTTGATGGTCGAACTTGAACGACTGAATTCCACCAATTTATTTTCAGAGAAATCCTAGAATGCTTAAATTTGCGGCGAATCTCACTATGCTTTTTCAGGAGCATGCCTTTCTGGATCGTTTCAAAGCAGCTTCGACTGAAGGTTTCCGCTTTGTCGAATATCTGTTTCCCTACGAATATTCTGCAAGTGTTCTCAAATCCTCTCTGGATGAAGCGAATTTAAAACAAATCCTGTTCAACCTTCCGCCGGGCAACTGGGCCGGCGGCGAACGGGGCATAGCCTGTTTACCTAATCGGCAGAATGAGTTCAAAAAAGGCGTCGAGCAAGCCATGATCTACGCAGAGGCCTTGCAAGTACCCCAGATAAATTGTCTGGCCGGGCTAAAACCAGCGCATCTTAGCGATACTGAGGCCATGGAAACCTTCCTGAAAAATCTTGACTACGCAGCAGCTCAGCTCGCATCCATTAACGTAAAACTCGTTTTTGAAGCCATTAATTCACGCGTTGATATGCCCGGATTCTTCATCGATACAATCGACAAAAGTCGAGAAGTTCTAACTTCTCTCAATCATCCCAATATCGGCTTCCAGTTTGATATTTACCACATGCAAATAATGCACGGCGATTTATTAACGAATCTCGACTTGATGTGGGACGATATTTCCCACATACAATTCGCTGACACGAGTGGTCGACATGAACCAGGCACTGGAGATATCAACTTTAAGGAAGTCTTCCAGGGCCTGGAGAAGCGAGGCTATTCGGGATTTGTCAGCGCTGAGTATCTCCCAAAAGAAGACACAGTTAGCTCTCTTGGGTGGTTACGAACTTTTAATTAGTGTGCAAAAATACGCCTGTGATAAAAGAATTGGTTTATTGAATATTTTCTGTCGAATTGCAATTTAAGGTATTCCAATGAGTTGGTGGGGTAAGGTAATAGGCGGCGCCCTCGGGTTCGCTGTATCTGGCCCAATCGGAGCTTTATTGGGAGCAGCCATCGGGCATAGCTTCGACAAAGGTCTCACCGGCATTGAGTCGATGGCCCCGCAAGACTTTTCAACAGAAAGTATTCAAGCCGCATTCTTTACTGCGACTTTCTCTATCATGGGGCGAGTCGCCAAATCAGATGGAATTGTCAGCCAGGAAGAAATTAGCGTTGCTCAGGCAACCATGTCCCGGATGCAACTCAACGACGAGCAAGTAAAAGCTGCTCAAGCGTTGTTCTCGCAAGGAAAGTCGGCATCGTTCGATTATCGGGCGATCGCCCAGCAGCTGCGCAAAGAGTGTGGTCGGCGAACCAACCTGTTGCAGATGTTTCTTGAGATTCAAATCGCAACAGCTCTCGCCGATGGCGAACTGCATGAATCCGAGCAAGCCATTCTTCTGGAATTGGCCGAAATTTTAGGTTTTAAGCGCCGGCAATTTGAGCAACTCCTTGCTATGGCCGTGGCCCAGCAGCGGTTTTATAATAAGGATCGCGGGTTTGCAGCACAAAATAGCGCATCTCAACTTGAAGAAGCGTATGATGTACTGGGACTGGAGAAAAATTGCTCTGATCAAGAACTGAAGCGGGCATACAGGCGACTTATGAGCCAGCATCATCCGGACAAGCTGGTAGCCAAAGGCTTACCGGAAGAGATGATGAAACTCGCAACAGAAAAAACACAACAAATAAAAGAAGCTTACGAACTCGTAAAGCGAAACAGAAATATAAGGTAGAGGTAAGTAATGCGCGTTCTAGTAATCGAAGACGATAAAGACGTTGCCTCCTATTTGGTCAATGGCCTGAAAGAAAGTGACAATGTCGTCGACCACTGTGCCGATGGCAAAGAGGGCTTGTTGCTAGCAGCAAGTGAGAGCTACGATGTAATGATTGTCGACCGTATGCTTCCGGGCATGGACGGTCTGTCTATCATCAAAACCATCCGCGCTACCGGAAACAAAACACCGGTCCTGATCCTGAGTGCATTGGGTGATGTTGATGACCGCGTAGAAGGCCTTCGTGGTGGTGGTGATGACTATCTCACGAAACCTTTTTCGTTCACCGAACTTTTGGCACGTTTAGAAGCTTTGGAGCGTCGTGGCGCCAACTCCGGATCAGAGCAAGTGACGCACCTAAGTGTTGCGGATCTTGAAATGGACCTTCTTGCGCGTACAGTAAAACGTGCTGGCCAGAAAATTGACTTACAGCC
>DAITOW010000198.1:0-5780 GCA_036833965.1 Oleiphilaceae bacterium | reverse complement strand
AGCCCAAGGAGACTATTATGGAATGGGAAACCGTTATCGGGCTTGAAGTACACGTTCAGCTCAAAACCAAATCAAAAATCTTTTCAGGTTCGTCGACTGCTTTCGGTGCCGAACCCAACACGCAAGCTAGCGCAGTAGATCTGGCCTTCCCGGGAACGTTACCTGTGCCTAACGAACAGGCATTTCGCTATGCCACCATGTTTGGATTGGCGATTGATGCCGACATTTGCCGACGCAGCGTATTTGAACGTAAAAACTACTTCTACCCTGACCTGCCCAAAGGCTACCAGACGACGCAGCTAGATGCTCCGATTGTCGGCCCAGGACATGTTGAAATTACGTTAAAGGATGGCAGCAAAAAGACCATTCGAGTTCACCATGCCCACCTAGAAGAAGACGCCGGAAAATCACTGCATGAGGATTATCACGGCATGTCCGGTATCGATTTGAACTGCGCAGGCACACCACTAATAGAAATCGTGAGTGAGCCCGATATGCGCAATGCGGAAGAAGCGGTCGAATTCGCGAAAACCTTGCACAGCATAGTGACCTCTCTCGGCATCTGTGATGGCGAGATGTCGCAAGGCTCTATGCGTTTTGACGTCAACATTTCAGTGCGACCAAAAGGCCAAGAAGAGTTCGGCACACGCACAGAGACGAAAAACCTCAACTCCTTCCGTTTTATGGAGCAAGCCATCGCGTTGGAAGTGGAACGCCAAATAGATGTGCTTGAAGATGGAGGAGAAATCGTGCAGGAAACTCGCCTGTATGATGGTGACAAAAACGTTGCACGCTCTATGCGCAGCAAAGAGGAAGCAAACGACTATCGCTACTTCCCTTGCCCGGATCTGCTCCCAGTCGTTCTAAGCGATGAGTTTATCGAAGACGTTCGGGCATCAATGCCGGAACTCCCCGCCGCACGTAAAGAGCGTTTCCTGTCAGAGTTCGGCTTGAATGATTACGATGCAGGAATCCTCTCAGCAGATGCAAATCTTGCAGCTGTCTTTGAGACCAGCGCCAGGATTTCTGGCGATGCCAAACTTTCTGCGAACTGGGTAATGGGCGAATTTAGCGCGCGTCTGAATGTTGAAGAATTAAGCGCCGCACATGCACCAGTATCTGGCGAAGCTCTCGGACAACTCGTACTGCGAGTCAAGGACAATACAGTGTCCTCTTCAGGCGCCAAGAAAGTGTTCGAAAAACTCTGGACGCAGGAAGGCACGGATGTTGACCAGATCATCGATGCTGAAGGCCTGAAGCAAGTCTCTGATACCGGAGCACTTGAAGCAATCGTTGATGAAGTACTTGCTGGAATGAGCGATCAGATCGAGCAATACAAGGCTGCTGATGACAAGAAACGCAAAAAGTTAATGGGCGGATTCATGGGGCCATTAATGAAGGCGTCGAAGGGTCAAGGCAACCCCAAACTGTTCAATGAGATTCTTCAGAAGAAGCTTAACAACTAGTCTGGGCATAAAAAAATCAGGGCGCACGACAAATTGAGCGCGCCCTGATTTCGTTATGTATGTACCTGCCTTTAGTTCAACAAGTCCGATTAGAAAGTCCGCCTATACAAAAAATCACAATTCATTGTTCGACTTTCAAACGACAACTCTATATATTCCGCTCCAGCTAGTAAGAAACACCGTGTATTTACATCCTACATTTCGTTGTAATCGTATTCTCCGTCCTGCAGTTGTTACGCCCAGTTTGTTTTTTTTCCAGCACTATTTGCCGCATTGAGGCGTTTTAATTGATTTTTACAGGAATATAGATATGTCTAACACAGTAACTGGTACAGTTAAGTGGTTCAACGAAACTAAAGGTTTTGGTTTCATCGCACAAGAAAATGGCCCAGACGTTTTTGCACATTTCCGTGCGATCACTGGTTCAGGTTTCAAAACTTTGACTGAAGGCCAAACGGTTGAGTTCGAAGTAACTCAAGGCCAGAAAGGTCCACAAGCTGAGAACATCGTAGTTCGTTAATCCGACACTTCGATTCAGTTTAAGAAAAGGCGAGCATCATGCTCGCCTTTTTTATTGCTTCGGTAATGGCACGCGAGACAAAACATTAGTATAAATCTAAACGCCCTTGCGACGAGATCATCTCCATGCCTGAACCAATACGCATTTTCGACAGCCATCTTCACATTATCGATTCGCGCTTTCCTCTTTTTGAAAATAACGGCTACCTTCCTCCGACTTTCACGGTAGAGGATTATCTTCAGGCCACGTCGCACTATGAACTATTAGGTGGCGCCGTAGTTTCAGGCTCGTTTCAAAAGCAGGACCAAAGCTACCTGCTTGATGCCCTGCCAAAGCTTGGAAAGAACTTCGTTGGCGTCACCCAACTCTTACATACCGCGCCTGACTCTGAGATTCTTTCCCTAAACGAAGCAGGAATAACAGCAGTCCGCTTTAACCTAAAACGCGGTGGATCAGAAGGAATCTCGAAGCTGAAAAGTTTCGCTCAAAGAGTTCATGAACTAGCCAAATGGCACATTGAGCTTTATGTTGATTCAAAAGATCTGGACGAACTCGGCGAAACTCTCATCTCTCTTCCAAAGGTGTCCATCGATCACCTTGGGCTAAGCAAGGCGGGCTTTAAAACACTCTTGAATCTGGCAGATAATGGCGTGTATATCAAAGCAACCGGCTTTGGCCGAATTGACTTTGACCCGTGCAACGCATTGAAAGATCTCTATTCGGCAAACCCGGATTGCCTCATGTTTGGAACTGACTTACCCTCTACGCGCGCTCCGCGACCTTTCGACGACCGGGACGTACAACTTATTAGCAACAGCTTTGATGAGCGTATCGCAGAGAAAATATTGTGGCGTAATGCTTTAAAATTTTATCTGGGGAAAAGCTAAACACCTCCGCCTCAAGCAGACAGAACAGCTTAAAGACCATTCATGTAGGCGCGTCTTTCTGAGACATTGGGTGAAAAGCCAAGGCCTCAATGAAAAACCCGAACCCTAGAAGGTCACGCCAAACTGTGTGCCCACACCCACGTTATTTGAATCGGTATCGCTAAGTGCCGCCAACTCAAAGGTCACCCCAACAACTCTCAAACAAAAGCCGGCGGTGAACACCACACCCTCACTTTCTGCAATGTTGTAACGCATGCCACCCCGAACCTGAAATGTTTCGAACAAGTCGTATTCTGCTCCCAAACCCCAATACTGCGTATAACCCTCACCAAAGAACTCCTCGGTTTTTGTTAATTCTAGGTCCGTTGCAATCTCATACGAATCGCCTCGGTAAGAAACACCCGCTGTCACCGTTGGCTTAAGTTCAATCTTGATTCCTTCCGGGAGCGGGGTTCCAGGAGCAAGGTTTGTGGTATCGAAGCCGGGCTTCGTGGTTATTTCCTGAGGCAAGACATTGATGATCGACATACCAACCAAAATACGCTCTCTTGCATCGACAAACGATGCAACACCCAGATCAAGGTTGAACTTACTTTCGCTGACTTTGGTGTCTTTAAGGTCATCGACCTCAGCATTATCAACGCTGGCGATAAAATCGTAGGCACGCAAATCCACCATTTTGGGAGACACCCCTAAAGCATAGTCATGTCCACCGAAACGAAAATTATGCGACATTGCCACACCGACTTGCGAGTACGCAGAGCCGACAGCGCGAACTGAAGACTGCAACTGCTCCGCATCGTTCGTTAAGTCGTAAAAACTATACACTTCATCAATCGTACTAATCGTTGAAGTCGTAAGTAAGTTTTCCAGGTCATCTAACGTTTGTTGATCGTTGTAATTCACCTGACCCGCGACACGGGCAGAACCTGAAACAAACAAGCCTGCTCCAAAAGTCTGACTCGGAATCAAGGCAGAAAAACCTAAACCAAGATCAACCCTTGCTTGATCCTTATCGATACTCTGAAGCTCATTATTCAGAGCCCTCGTTTTTTCCGCCAAATTTGCCTGAGCAGCGGCTTGGTTAGGCCCGCCAATATTTGCTTCCAAAGTGTTAATGGCCGATTCAAACGGTGTAATGAAATCATCTTCAAAGTTATCGGCAACATCACGCAACTCTTCCTCATCATGAGCAATCGCCGTAAGGGACGGCAAGATCATCCCGAAACCATCACGCTTATCCGGTTGTTTTACAGCTAATAGTGCCGGATTAAAGAAACCCGCCGCGGCAGGTCGGGCCGCCGTCACGCCGACACCACCCATTGCCAGCGCTCGCGCATCCGAAAAGGTTGGTGCGCCTGCAACTACATAAGGCGATGAAAAAACTGTAATGGCGATCGCCAAAGGGAGAGCCTTGCTTCTCATACTTACTCCATCAAGTTTGTGTTATTACTCACGCCGTCGAAGTGAAACATACGAGACGCCAGGAAAAGATTCAGAAGCTAAGTATAGACAGAACTGGGTGTTTTACCTTGAGACAAGATCCCGGAGGGTCTCTTTTGCATATCGCTCCTGAATATAACGATCAAGATCCTGCGAAACTGAACGAGCGCCCGAGGGTATGTCTGCATAGTGCCCGGATTGCTTTTTACGAACCAGCGTCAAGATATCTGCAACACTTATCAGATCACTCGAACGAGCCAACACGAAGCTATCCCCGTCCTTTCCTGCATCGATAATCAACTTGCCTTTGACGAGATATTCAACGACCTCACGCACTAAAACACCCGGCACTCCGCGCACTGACTCCAATGCCTCCTGCTTGATAGGAGCACCCTTAATTTCTTGAGCTGAAGCAACATCGATCATAATACGCAAGGCGAGTTGTTCGATCTCAGTCGGCGAACCCTTTACGTTAAGTGTCCGGGTAATATAGTTATCGTTCTGCAGATAAAAGGCGATGCTTGAACCTAACAAGAGAATCAACCAGCTCGCATACAGCCACAACAAAGCGACGATACCAACCGCAAAACCGGAGTAAATCACATCGTAGCGAGCGGAACTAACCACGAAAGCGGTGAAGGCATGACCCGCGATCTGCCAGACAATGCTCGCCAACAACGCTCCTATAAGTGCATTACCGGGACGCACTCTGGTATTTGGCACCAAAACATAAAAGAAAGCGAAAGCAGCAATCAGTACCACCGTCGGCATCAAATCGGTAGCCAGAGTAAACAGAAAGCCAAAGGGCTCCACAAGCGTCAATTGCTTGATCACCGCGCTTTCAAAAAGATCACTGGTGAGCGAAATCGCCGCGACCATCAAGATCGGTCCAACGAAAATCATGCTCAGGTAATTACTCAGTTTACGACTGATGGACCGCGTATTAGCCACAAACCAAATATGATTAAACGCATATTCGATTTTCTGAACTAATGAGATAACGGTATAGAGCAACAAAAGCAAACCAACCGCGCCAAGCACGCCGACCTTTACATTATCAACAAACTGCATGATCGCCTGATGAATCTCCTGCCCTTTCTCACCCATTGGCAACAAGAAATGCTCGATCATCGGCAAGAACCGGTTCTGCACATTGAAGTAACGTAAGAGTGAGAAACTCAAAGCGAGTAAAGGCACGATGGACAGAATACTTGTAAACACCAAACTCATCGCATGCAGGGTCAGCGTTCCATGTGTAAGGTCCCTGACAATGGCATAAGTAACACGCGAAGCTCGGTGAGCAAAGCGTTCGGCGAAACCTTGATCCTCCCTTGATGGCTGCATCAACCATTCGAAGAGCTCTTTTTGTTTTAATTGAATTCGGTCGAACAAAGTAATCCATCTCCATTGATCTTTAAGTGAGTATAGTTGAACAAAGGTTTATACTGCACTCGCGTTTACACC
>DAITOW010000197.1:0-5793 GCA_036833965.1 Oleiphilaceae bacterium | reverse complement strand
CCGCAACTTCTCGAATGATATGAATGCGTTCGGCTTCGAGTTGTTTCAGGTGCGTCATTTTATGGCCAGACATGGTGTGGGTATCTCATAGCTAAGACAAAATTATCGAAAATATGTGAGCAACTATATCAGAGATCTATATTCCCAAAGAAGCTTTATGAAAGACTCGTTAGTATTATTTTGGAATATACATATGCGCTCGTTAATCCTTAAATTCAGATTCGTCAATCTTCGTTAAGGTGCGTATAATTGGGCCTTTCGTGTTAAAAGCAAGGCCTTGGCCTAATAGCAAATTTCTAGAGAAGAAAATGAACGTAACAGAGTATATGTCGGATCTGGGTCGGGCGGCTCGGGCAGCCTCAGCAGAAATGGCAGCAGTAAGCACTGCCAAGAAAAATCATGCCTTATTAGCTACTGCGGACATCCTTGATCAGCGTCGCGCCGAATTGGTCGCAGCGAACCAAAAAGATCTTGAGAATGGTCAGGCGAATGGTCTCGATGCAGCGATGCTCGATCGACTGGAATTAACGGAGAGCCGAATCAACACCATGATCGAAGGGTTGAAGCAGGTAGCAGCATTGCCAGATCCGATTGGTGTAATTAACGATCTGAAGTACATGCCGTCGGGTATTCAGGTCGGGAAAATGCGCGTGCCTCTGGGTGTGATCGGAATCATATATGAATCCCGCCCCAATGTTACGGTCGAGGCTGCTAGTCTGTGTATCAAGTCTGGCAATGCGACGATTTTGCGTGGAGGCTCGGAAGCTATTCACTCAAACAAAGCTGTAGCCGAATGCATTTCAGAAGGTTTGCGAGTTGCTGGTTTGCCTAGAACGGCTGTGCAGGTTGTCGAGACCACTGATCGAGCTGCTGTTGGTGAACTGATTACCATGCCTGAGTTTGTTGATGTAATTGTTCCTCGCGGTGGCAAAGGCTTGATTGAGCGCATTAGTCGTGATGCAAAAGTAACGGTGATCAAGCATCTTGACGGAATTTGTCACGTTTATCTTGATGCCTTTGCGGATGCTGAAAAGGCCCAAAATATTGCAATTAATGCTAAGACCCACCGCTACGGTACGTGTAACACAATGGAGACGCTTCTAGTTGACGAGAGTCGAGCAAGCGAACTCTTGCCACCACTTGCAGTTCAGTACGCCGAAATTGGGGTCGAGTTAAGAGGGTGTGATAAGACGCGAGCGATCCTTGCTGATTGTAATGAAGCGACGGAAGAGGATTGGGAGACGGAATACCTTGCACCAATTCTTTCGATCAAGGTTGTTGCGTCGCTCGATGAGGCTATATCCCATATAAATCGTTATGGATCTCATCACACCGATTCTATCGTGACCGAAAACTACACGCGGGGTCGGGAGTTTTTAACGAGGGTAGATTCAAGTTCTGTGATGATCAACGCATCCACGCGTTTTGCAGATGGGTTTGAATATGGTTTGGGCGCTGAAATTGGAATTTCAACAGACAAGATTCACGCGCGCGGTCCGGTTGGTCTTGAAGGGCTGACCTCGGAGAAGTATGTTGTTCTTGGTGACGGACACGTTCGCATTTAGCCGCTAATGAAAATCATATTTGGCGGAAGTTTCGACCCGGTTCATAACGGTCATCTGCGTATCGCGACCGAGTTATCCGAGCTATTCAGTGGTCACCCCGTTGATCTTGTGCCTTGCAAAGTGCCGGTTCATAAGGCGTCCCTGACTGTCGCACCGGGAATGCGGCTGGAGATTCTGCAAGCTGCAGTGAAAGATGACCCGAAGCTTTTGGTGAATAGTTGTGAGCTAAACAGGGCTGGGCCCAGCGATTCTTTTACGACAGTAACCGCTATGATGGAGCAGGGTCTCGGCCCTGTGGTTATGGCGGTGGGAACGGATTCTGCGCTGGGGCTTGGGTCCTGGTATCGAGCAGGTGAATTATCCGGCGTTTGTAATCTAGTAGTTTTAAAGCGGCCGGATTACGACGAAGAACCATTGAAGATTGTGCTTGAGGCGCTTGGCTTTGAGTTGGTCTCAGGCATATCAGCTTTTAAAAGCAGTGCTTTCGGAAAGGCGTATTTATTCGATGTGACGCAGTTGCAGATCTCAAGTTCTGAAATACGGCGTAAAATTGCTCAAAATATGAGCATTAAATATCTCGTTCCAGATGCGGTGCAGCAGATTATCTGTAATAATCGCTTCTACTCCTAACACAGTCGTGAGGTATGTCCTGACAAATATGCAAGCTGAAGAAATCAAAAATCTCGTCATCGAAGCGCTTGAAGACCTGAAAGCCGACAACATTACAGTTCTAGATGTTAAGCCCCGAACCAGTGTGACCGATTATATGGTTATTGCTTCCGGTACATCCTCAAGACACGTCAAATCATTAGCTGACAATGTCATCAGCGAGGCCAAGGAGCGTGGTATAAAACCTGTAGGTATAGAGGGTGAAACCAGTGCGGAGTGGATCCTTGTTGATCTTGGCGGAGTGGTTGTGCATGTGATGATGCCGGCGACTCGCACGTTTTATGATCTTGAGCGTTTTTGGCTCGGGTCTCCTGAAGAGGGGCAAATGCCGTCGGATAGAGCCAGCCTGAATTAATGAAGGTCAAGATTATTGCGGTTGGCACTAAAATGCCTAAGTGGGTTGTGGATGGCACAAACGAATTCACAAAACGCTTGCCGCGAGATCTTCAAATCGAATTTGTGGAAGTTCCTTTAGGTAATCGCTCTAAGGGAGCTGATGTAAAAAAGGCGATTCAGTCTGAAAGCAAGGCGATTCTGGATGCGATTGCAGAGCGTGACTGGGTCGTTGCACTTGAAGTAAAAGGTAAGTCCTGGACCACTGAGGCGCTTGCGAAGCAACTTGAAAGTTGGCAGATGCGCGGCGGCAATGTGTGTCTGCTGGTCGGTGGGCCGGATGGCCTCAGTGACGTGTGTCGAGCCAGGGCTGACCAGCAGTGGTCGCTGTCTGCGTTAACTCTCCCTCATCCGCTGGTTAGGATTCTTTTAGCTGAACAGCTTTACCGCGCTTACTCAATCAATCAGAATCATCCTTATCATCGAGCCTGATCGAACAACTATATAAGGGTTTTCTTCCTTCGTGCGCAATACCCACCATATCAAAGATGCGAATCGCGAAAAAAGTATTTTTGCATTCCGGAGTATCATTGCGTTACTGATCGTGCTGGCCATGCTGACAGGCCTGGTTGTGCGAATGTATTACCTTCAGGTGACGAATCATAGTCACTATCAAACGCTTTCTGACAAAAACAGAATGCAGTTGCGATCTGTTGCCCCGACGCGAGGTCTCATTTTTGACCGTAATGGTGTTTTGTTGGCCGACAACCGCACAATTTCAAGCTTGGCGATTGTTCCGGAGTTGGTCGAGGATCTGGATCTTCTCATTGCCGAATTGGCAGAGATTATTGAAATTGAAGAGCGCCATGTTAAAGGTTTTAATCGTCAACTCAAGCGACCGCGAAGGCCATATCAGGCTGTTATTTTGAAAAGTAAGCTGGACGAGCAAGAGGTCGCGCGAATAGAAGTCCGACGCCATAGTTTGCAGGGGGTGGAAATTGAGGCGGAGCTTGCGCGGTTTTATCCGTTAAACGAGATTACGGCTCACTCAGTCGGTTATGTTGGACGCATCAACGAAAAAGAGCTTGAGAAACTGGATCAGGGTAATTACTCCGCGACAAACTACATTGGCAAGGTTGGAGTAGAGCGCTTTTATGAGAGCGAGTTGCACGGTACTGTAGGTTTTGAAACAGTTGAGATTAACGCCAGTAACCGAATACTTCGAAGTCTTGAGCAGGTCGAGCCTGTTCCTGGCAAGGATCTGGTTCTGCATCTCGATTCCCGGCTTCAGCAGAAAGCGATGGAGTTGCTGGAGGGGCGAAGAGCGGCGATTGTGGCGATTGAACCGTCTACCGGAGGAATTCTTGCTCAGGTTAGCACTCCAAGCTACGACCCTAACAAATTTGTGACGGGCATCGACTACAAAAGTTATGCGGAGCTTCGTGACTCCATTGACACTCCTCTGTTTAACCGTGCACTGAAAGGTCAATATCCGCCAGGATCAACGATCAAACAGGTGATAGGCTTGGCAGGGCTCGATACTGGAGTCACGACTCCCGATTTTACGATTATGGACTATGGCCGCTACCAGCTTAAGAATGATAAGCGTATTTATCGTGACTGGAAGCGCGAAGGACACGGCAGGATGAATTTGATGGACTCGATTGCCGAGTCATGTGATGTTTATTTCTATGATCTGGCATTCAAGCTGGGTGTCGATGAGATGTCCCGCTATCTTGGTTACTTTGGGTTCGGAGAAAACAGAGCGCTGGATGTTTCCGAAGCGCGTTCGGGCATTTTGCCTACGCGCGAGTGGAAGCGGGCCTGGCGTGGTCTTGCGTGGTATCCGGGTGATTCCCTGAATATGGGGATTGGGCAGGGTTTTATGCTTGCTACGCCCATGCAGCTGGCGACCATGACGGCCACGCTCGCAAATCGCGGTGTTTGGCAGGCGCCACGGTTATTGAAGAAAACCAGAGACGGCTCGATTGTGCTCAGTCAGCGAGAAGATCGTGGTAGGGACATTTCCTTGAGTAAGCCCGATTTATGGGAGTACATCGTTGATACCATGGAAGCGGTTATGCATTCCAAAAAGGGTACTGCGAGAGGCAGTGCGCGTAACGCTCAATACCGTATCGCCGGAAAAACAGGTACGGCACAGGTGGTTGCGATCGCGCAGGGCGAGGAGTATGACGCTGAGGCCTTGGCCGAAAGACATCGGGATCACGCTTTATTTGTTGGCTTTGCGCCGGCAGATGACCCCATGATTGCTGTCGCTGTTGTGGTCGAAAATGGCGGTGGGGGTAGTGGCACTGCAGCACCTATCGCGCGTGCCTTGTTTGATGAATGGATACTAGACCTGTCCTTAACTGACGAGGGGTTCGCTTCGCTGTGAAGGGGGATTTTTTACGACACATGCCCGGGGCGGAGCAGCATCTCGGGAAAGGGCGTTCTCTTTTTTACCGTTTGCATATTGATCCAATTTTGTTGGGTTTGCTGCTTACGCTCGCACTGGTTGGACTTGTCATTCTTTATAGCGCAAGCGGCGAAAGTTGGCTGCATGTTGAGCGGCAAGCGATTCGCTTTGTTGCCGCCTTCGGTGTCATGTTTGTTGTGGCGCAGTTTGAGCCGAGCTTTTTCAAGAGGTGGTCGGTTCCTCTCTTTGTGCTGGGTGTCATCGCGTTACTCGGGGTGTTGTTTTACGGCGTGGGTGCCAAGGGGGCGCAACGCTGGTTGCAGTTGCCGGGCTTGCCGCGCTTTCAGCCATCGGAGTTAATGAAGTTGATTGTGCCAATGATGGCAGCCTGGTATCTCTCCAGCAGATATCTTCCTCCGAGTCTGAAAGATGTATTCGGGGCGTTGATCCTCATTTTTGTTCCGGTGTTTTTGATAGTGCAGCAACCGGATTTAGGAACATCTATTCTCATTGCCTCGGCGGGCTTGTTCGTCATTCTTTTTGCAGGAATATCGTGGAAGATCGTCGCTGGATTTGGTGCGCTGTTAGCGGCATTTGCGCCTGTCATGTGGATGTTCGTGATGCGGGATTATCAGAAACAGCGGGTATTAACGTTTCTGGATCCTGAAAGTGACCCTTTAGGTTCTGGGTGGAATATCATTCAATCCAAGACTGCGATTGGTTCCGGTGGGTTGACCGGAAAGGGCTGGCTTGAGGGGACCCAGTCCCAGGTGAATTTCCTGCCTGCTAGTCATACCGACTTTATCATCG
>DAITOW010000196.1:0-5798 GCA_036833965.1 Oleiphilaceae bacterium | reverse complement strand
GAGAATCTTCGCGAAGCGATCGAGAAGCTACCGCTCTCCTATGAACTTGCGACCATTAAATGCGATATTGAGCTAGAAGAGAATCTGGCCGATATACAGCATGCAGCGCAAGATACTGAAACCTTAAAGAGCCTGTATGAGGAATTTGAGTTTAAGTCCTTACTTCAGGAGCTTCATAACCATTCGCAAGCCAATGATGGCAATGCTGTCGACAATTCAGAGACCCCGAACAACACAATTGAAAGCAATTACGAAACTATTCTCGACAAGCCGTCATTTGAAGTCTGGTTAGCCAAACTAAAATCCGCCCCGTACTTTGCCTTTGATACCGAAACAACCAGTCTCGATTACATGTCGGCTCGGGTCGTCGGCGTATCTGTTTGCTGCGTTGCTGGTGAAGCTGCTTATATCCCTTTCGGTCATGATTATCTGGGCGCACCAGAACAGCTAGATCAAGATTATGTACTCAATGCGCTAAAGCCTATTTTGGAAGACCCCGACATCAAGAAGCTTGGCCAAAATCTCAAGTATGACCGCAATGTTCTGATAAACCATGGCATTACACTGGATGGCATAGAGCACGATACGATGATCGAGTCCTATGTTTTAAACTCAACCGGCTCCCGACATGACATGGATACACTGGCTGAGAAATATCTCGGCAGAACAACCATCCATTTTGAAGATATCGCGGGCAAAGGTGCCAAGCAGCTGACCTTCAACCAGATTGAATTGGAAAAAGCGGCGCCTTATGCCGCAGAAGATGCCGATATAACCTTGCAACTTCACGAAGCCCTCTTCCCGCGTTTGGCGGCTGAAAAAGGCCTGCTTGAAGTTTACTCTAATATCGACAAACCACTGGTCAAGGTACTTTCAAATATGGAACGACGCGGCGCCAAGGTCGACGCGAACAAACTTTCCAAACAAAGCCAGGAACTCGCGACACGTATTAGCGAACTTGAAAAAGAAGCCTACGATCTCGCAGGAGAGGAATTCAATCTAAGCTCGCCCAAACAGCTGCAAGCCATCTTTTTCGAGAAGCTTGAGTTGCCGGTGATCAAGAAAACACCCAAAGGCCAGCCTTCAACCGCCGAGCCCATTTTACAGGAACTGGCACTGGACTACCCGCTGCCAAAAGTCATTCTCGAGCATCGCAGTCTCGCCAAACTGAAGTCGACTTATACTGACAAGCTGCCTCTACTGATCAATCCAGGTACAGGTCGAATTCATACCTCCTATCATCAAGCCGTGACTGCAACCGGGCGATTATCTTCAAGCGATCCGAACCTGCAAAACATTCCGATTCGGACCGCAGAAGGCCGCCGCATCCGTCAAGCCTTTGTTGCCGAGCCAGGTTACAAACTGATCGCGGCCGACTATTCCCAAATTGAGTTGCGCATCATGGCGCATTTGTCTCAGGACAAGGGGTTGTTGGATGCATTTGCGCACGGAGAGGATGTGCACAAGGCAACAGCCGCCGAAGTTTTTGAGGTGGCCGTCAGTGAGGTCTCAGACGATCAGCGCCGTAAGGCAAAAGCCATTAACTTTGGCCTGATCTACGGCATGTCGGCCTTCGGTTTGGCCAAGCAAATTAATGTCGCTAGAGGCGAAGCACAGCAATACATCGATCGCTATTTTGAACGTTACCCTGGCGTGCTTGATTACATGGATCGAATTCGCGCTCAAGCGCATAAGGATGGCTTCGTCGAAACAGTATTCGGCCGCCGTCTCTACCTTCCCGATATCAATGCGCGTAATAAGATGCTGCAGCAAGGGGCCGAGAGAACGGCGATCAATGCACCTATGCAGGGAACCGCCGCAGACATCATCAAGCGCGCCATGATTAACGTTGAAAAGGCACTTAGTGAAGCGGATCTGGATGCAAAAATGATCATGCAGGTGCACGACGAATTGATCGTTGAGGTGGTCGAGTCACAAGCCGAGCAAGTAGCAAAACTGCTGGAAAAAGAGATGATGACGGCGGCTGATCTGGATGTGCCACTCATTGTAGAAGCCGGCATCGGCGATAGCTGGGATGAAGCCCACTAGCGCGGCAGAACCTCGTTAATACGGAAGCACAAATCAGCAGGGGAAGATTTTATGGATCTGGATATCGATGTCATTGATGCGTTCACCGACAAGCGTTTTGGTGGAAATCCGGCGGCGGTCATCATCACCGAGTTCTGGCTTTCTGAAGAGCTGATGCAGTCAATCGCACGAGAAAACAACCTCTCGGAAACCGCATTCCTCGTCCCGCTAAATCAAGATGAACCGACTTGCGAGAAAGAGGCACGCTATGAAATTCGCTGGTTTTCTCCGATCACGGAAATAGCATTTTGCGGTCACGCGACGCTCGCTTCGGCCTTCGTGCTGTTTACTCGCAATCCGCGACTAGACATCGTTTACTTCAATGCCAAAGCAGTCGGCACCCTCCCCGTCGTAAAACTGGAGGATGGTTCACTGCAAATGGATTTTCCCAACACGCGACCGGAAAGTGTCAGCGAGATACCGAGAGAACTACTTGAAGGACTTTCGATTACGCCCCTTGAAGTATTGAGAAACGAGCAAGCGTATTTTGTCGTCTACAACTCCGAAGAAGATGTGCTCAAGGTTGAGAGAGATAACGAAATCCTGAAACGCCTAAAACCCTATGACGTAGCAGTTACTGCGCTATCGGATTCCAACCAGTATGATTTTGTATCCCGGTACTTTTGGCCTGCCAATGGCGGCGATGAAGACCCCGTCACCGGTTCGATACACACTGCTCTGGCACCATTTTGGGCTGAGCGTTTGGGGAAAAAGACGTTAACCGCGTTTCAAGCCTCCAGTAGAGGAGGAATTCTTCACTGCACTGTCAGCGCTAATCATCGCGTGCTCATCTCCGGTACGGGCGTACAGTACCTTAAGGGAAAGATAACGGTTTAAAGCACGAATCAGGCCTGATCAAGTCCGGACATATTTCTAATTCATTTGCGCTTCGAGCAAACGGTAAGCCGTGTCAGCAATCTTTCTTCGTACACTATTAGCCTTACCTGCACTCAGCAACTGATCTTCGTAGAGAGAGACCGCTGTTAAAGCCCGATATCCAAGCCATGGTATAGGCTCGCGCTCCCAAACTTTGCTCATAGCGAAAGTACCAGAGTGATCCACCCATGGCATCTTGGTTTCATCAGAATCTATGCCCAGGATCAAGTCTGAAAGCGTTCGTCCAGCCAGATTGGTCGCACCGACACCTTCTCCGCCGTAGGCTGCACTCAAGGCGAATCCGTGTTCCCGATTCACCAGCATATGGGGTCTGAACTTGCGTGAAATAGCAAGGTTGCCACCCCAGGCATGCGTAATTTTAACACCCTGAAGTTGCGGAAATAGAGCCATAAGCAAGTTTCTTCGAAACGCAATCTCCGGTTCAGTCAAACTGGTATCGTGTTTCAGCGCTGCGCCATAAAGATAGGAGCCGCGCGCGCCGAAAACCAAACGATTATCTGCGCTTCGCTGGCCGTAAGTCACAATACGGGAAAAATCACTGAAGACCTCACCCTCACGCAAACCGATCGTCTCCCATAGCGCATCGCTCAGAGGCTCTGTTGCGATAATCGCGCTTTGCACGGGACGCTGGTAACGCATCCAACTAAAGGGTGCTTTCTTGATGCTCACACCATAAGCTTCCAGAGCGGGAACCACCCAATGACACGTAAGGCGTCGCCCGTTAGCAAGCTCTACACGTCCATCACCCCACTCTGTTGCAGGAGACTGCTCAAATATCTCAACACCGAGGCGCTCACAAGCAGCTGCCAGTCCGAAGACCAGTTTGGCGGGCTGAATACGTGCACAATGGGGGCTGAACAAAGCTGCCCGGGCACTATCAATACCAATGCGCTGCTTGGTTTCTGTTTCGTTTAGCCATTTAAAATCATGATCGCTATAGCCATGGCCACGCAACTCTCTTTCGTAGGCTGTTAGAAATCGTTCCTGCTCCGGATAACGTGCGGCCACATTAAGCATGCCACCGAGTTTGAAATCACAGTCAATACCTTCTTGCGTGATAACGCGCTCTGCTTCTTTCGGTATGGCGTGTAATAAGGAGCGAGCACGCTCTTTATCCAAAGGCCATAACTGGGAAAGGTAGGAGTCCTGCTCAGAAAGCTCGCCGATGAGCCAGCCGCCATTGCGACCTGACGCACCAAAGCCGGCAATATCGGCCTCGACAATCGCCACGCGTAGTTCGGGAGATTTTTTCTTGAGGTAATACGCCGTCCAGAGTCCGGTAAATCCCGCACCGATGATTGCGACATCGACTTCATGGTTCGCAGAGAGACCGGATCTTATCTTTAAGTCAGGAAGCTGCGAGAGCCACAAACTTTGGTTTTTATAGCGCTCGAGCTTTTCCATTACTGCAGTTCCGGAGCAAAATTTTAGAAGTTGTAGTTAACGCGGACAAGACCTGGCACTCCGACCAAATCCCGGTCGCTAAACACAAGTGGTACAAAGTCAATATTCAGCTTACTGTCATAGGCCCAGCGCACACCCGCCGCATAGGTATTATCGACTTTATCTGCGGTGGTAAACAAGGCTTCGACACCTGCAGAAAATAGTCCTGACTTGGTATCAATAATGCCTACATAAGCACCCAGATCCAGCTCAAGAAACGTATCATCACGCGCTATGCCTCTGGGAGCAGAGCCATCAGCGTAGACAAAGCGTGGAGCCAGGGTAAAGGTGGCTGCATCTGCATTCACCGTAAAAGCAGCGCCCAACTTCAGGTTAATTTGGTCGATGATGTCATTGCCATTATCATCTTCGAGCTCAGTGCGTGAATATGCACCGGTAAACGTCCAGTGTATAGGGCTTCCGCCTTCGCCACCCAGGTGAAGGTCACTCAAGCCATACTTGATGAGCAACTGGTTCTCATCGTATCCGTCAAGGCCACTATTGATGATTAACTCTGAACCATCCAAACCCAGGCGCACGCCGCCACCCGCCTCAATATCAGAACCTGAGTGCAGCTCAATGGATGCGTCCCTGTTTTTGGCAACCGTACCATGCTCAATGAAAAAACCGCGGGTTGGCTCATTGTAATTAGAGCGTGCGTCACCTTCAGCCAAGGCAACATTTGAAAAGAATACCGTCGTGACAACAGCCGTACAGAATGCAAACTGCGCTCGCATCGCAACCTCCTTGCAAAGTGATTAGTTTTTTCGGCGTTATTAATCGAGAATAAAACGCAAACCGATACCCTCAGGCATGGTGCGCATAATTTCCATTTTTAGAATGGGAGCATCGCCCGTCAGACCCTGAACCTGGCCTTCAATAACAGTACCTACCGGCGGCATATCGTGACCCTCTGTCACCAAAAAAATACCACCGTCAGATATGTCCCGCGTTGTTGCCGTAAGCTCACCAAAACTCGGATGCGTAATCTTCACTTTGGCCTTCATTGGAATGCGCGGATGACGTCGATTATCAGACATTTTCTTTTATTCTGTATTGATTTCTAAGCATATTAGCCAAGCTAGCCGCCGATGCCTAGCCAGAGGCTATACAGTTTTTTAATAGAAGCGCTCTTTTCCTGCTTTTTCAAACCTTAATGAAACTCACGCGCCTTAGTGCGCAAACCCTCAAGTTGCAGGCTCAAGTCCTCCAAACGTCCGGCAATCACATGAATCACACCAGACTCCTGTTCGAGAATTCCGACAACTCGCAACAACCTCGCTCGCAAATAGGGCAGCCTTTGTGCTCTTGCTGTTGCACGCCAGATCACCACATTGATATTGCCTGTTTCATCTTCCAGCGTATAAAAG
>DAITOW010000195.1:0-5836 GCA_036833965.1 Oleiphilaceae bacterium | reverse complement strand
TTTCAGCTGGTTGATACGCCCGGTCATCATGTAATCGGTTCCCACGACATTACCAAAACGACTGGCTTCGCTGGCCGTGACCGCCTCTGAATTGAGCAGAGCAGCTTCCGTCAGAAACTCTTTACTCAAGGCGCTGTTGTCAGCCCGACTGACGACAATAAAGTATTGGGTCTGCGTTAAGGCGCTGATGAGCTTGTCTTTAATTCGGCCAGATAATTGAAAAGCATTACTACTGGGTTGGCCATCGTGAAATGCAAAGGTTGGATGCGAGAAGCGAAACGGCATAACCGCAATGCTCGGTTTACCCTCATCCTTGATGAGTGATTCGTATTCAGGAATGACTGCTGATACCGTGACCTCCCAAAGTTTACTGTCGCCAACCGGCTGCTTCACATTGGTCACCTGATACGACTCGACATACTTGGTGCCGGTCGTAACAACCCTGTCCTGCACGCCTAATTCCCATTTGGATTCGGTTGTAGTTCGATTCTGTTGCTCGGTCACCTCCTCTTCCAGCTCCGCCTTGAGCACCTGGATCTGACGAAGCTTTGCGCCATTGGCTTGCTGCACTGCGTTAAACAGGGCTGCTGCCAGCGCCTGACTATAATCTTCCGCAACACCGGTAGCTGTTTGCTGACTGGTCTTCGCAACAACATACGACGCCATCAAAGACAAACAGAAAACAAGACCCAAGATCGATTTCACCCTGATCACCATAGCCAAACTCCTAACGCTAATTTTCCTGAAAACCATTCTTCAAAAACTCTTCAAACCACCATGATCGGCCAAAAAAAAATGGCTAGAGCCTGACCCTAACCATTTTTTGTGCGTTCACACCAATCCGACCTTACAGTGCTAAAAAGGTCTTGTTGCCGGTTTTACGAATTTCCTTTTCACCAGCCCATTCCATAATTCCGCTCTCAAGATTCACCATTTTCATCGTGAACTTGTAGTAAACGTCCTTGCTGTCGTCATTGCGCTTGACGATGCTTGCCAGGTTGCCGTAAAGCATGAATTCCGCACCGGTTTGCTTGCCGAATGCGACTGCTTTGGTTGGATCAACCAGGCCGCTGTCCGCCTGAAAGTCCAGTTGCTCCTGAATTTGCTTGACCGCTGTCATATCAACGAAACGGAATTTACCTGACTGTAGCAGCTTGGTTTGAATAGAATCAGTGATGGATTCTGTATCAATATGCTCGGTCGTTTTGTTCTTGATACGATCAACAAAGACAACCGGGCGGCGCTCTGCCGTCATCTGCACAATTGGCGGGAATGACAGAACATCATCCACCATCTTTGCCGCAATCGATTGCAGATCAGTTGAACCGAAATCTGTGTTTGTGGTCTCAACCGCCGTTGCGTCGCCATAGGACACTTTGGTCGCACACGCGCTGACCATTGCACACATTAGCAGTACGCCAACTATCTTCAGTTTATTCATCATCATTTCCTTCTCGTTGCGTTCCTAACAGGGTTTAGTCTTGAACCAGTATCTGAAAGCTGGTCGCCGTTGGGTTGGGTGCGACAGCCTGAACGGACTTACTCTCGTACCCGGTAATGGTAAGTGGCTGCCAGGGTCTGCCGTCCACCGCTACTTCAAAATCGTCTTTATCCAGCCATTTGAACTTGTACTGAAACGTCAGGTCTCCCCCCGACTGATTCTCGATGGTCGCCTGAACACGGAGCAAATCCCCCGCCTTACCCATTTTCGTATCCGCGATACGCAGGTTTGCCGAGAGAAAACCGCTGTTGGAGACAATGATCTGCTTCGTTGAACCATCGGCATCCTTGGTGACTGTCGCTGTTTCATTGACGGCACAGCCGGTCATCAAGGCACCCGCAAGTAACAGGGCACCCAGACTGGATGTTCGTAACGTTCTTTTTTCGTCCATTTTTCTCTCCTTTCCTATTTACAAGGGAAATACTTGGGGGATAAGCGCATTATTCACATGTACGACCCGAACAAACACGGTTCTGCCAGCCTTTACTTCAATGGGCAGGGTACGCGTGACATTCATAGCCCTTAAGCTTAGCTCACGTTGCCCCTCCTTGAGATTCATCCGCAGCGCTTGTCCTGTATGTGGAATTGTCAGCCAACTACGACGATCTGCACTCTCTGACACAATATTATAGATGTTTGCTACAAACTGGGCCGCCGCACCCATTTGCTCGCCGGATTGTCTTTGCAATTCATTTTTGGCAAAGCCTCTCAAGACCTGACGCACCATCATGGCCGGCATTTGCTCCTTAAGATCCTTTACGGCTAGAGCGCCAAAATCGACCAAGGGGTCGGTCGAACCAAAGTCATTAAACAAATCATCCACCACACTCAAAGGGGTGCTTTTTGGCCAGTTCTGCGTGTCATAAAACGGAAATGCGATGGTGATAATACCGCCATCGGAAAAGTTGGGAACGCTGATCTTGATTTCAGTTCTCGCCGGAACAAAGCCGTCTTCGTAAAGCAGAACAACGGTGCCTTCGTCTTTCTCAGGCGTATTGGTCTTGCTCTTGCCAACCGACATCCCCAACTTTGACGAAACTCGCGCAATATCCGATGCGATCAAATCAGACTGGGGATTGATCTCCAGTGCTTTTTTGTAGTCAACCAGAGCATTATTCAGCTCGCCCGTTGCCTCCCAAAAAGCCGCTGACTGGTAAAACGTATAAGCATTCTGGAATGAGCTTTTCACCTGACCCGCGATCAAATCCAGCCCCACCAATTGTTCTGAGGCTTCACCAAGAGGCACCTGATTCTGACGAGCTTCCTGATGCGCCTCTGCAATCTCGCTTTCATAGCGCTGCTCCAGCACTCTCTGCTCCAGCGCAACTTTACGAAACTCTACGGCAGCACCTTCAATATCGCCCTTCGCCCAGTAATTAAGAGCTTGTTGATGATGTACAAAGATGCGCTCGTAACCTGCGCCTTCGTATGGGATGGCGTTGTCATTCGTTAGCAGGGATGCACCCTGTGCCCCTACTTTTGATACCTGCACGGTTGCAGCCAGGTCCTGCGCCTCAAAACCATCAATCACTTGTTGGTAGTCTTTTCGGCTTTCATCAAAGCGACCTGCAAGTTGAGAGATTCGTGCGCGCTCCATCATATACAGCATGGCGTCTGCACTATCACGATCTGACTCGAGATCTTTCAGTACCTCATCAACAGCGGCTTGCGAGTTGATCGCAGCACGATAGTCCTGAGCTTGATTGGGATAGGGGTTAAAGACAGAACTGACTGCACAGCCTGTCGACAAACTGGCCGCAAACAGTATCAAGGAGAGACAGAAGCATCTGCAATAAAGGTAAGGCTGCATGGTAAGTGTCCTTTTCCTTGGGGGAGAGAGCGTTGAGCCTTTTCACTCAGTACCCTGATCCTTGGTACCCTAAAATTCACATCCTAGTGAGGCTACGCCTCGAGCACGAAGAGTACATCAACTACGGCATAAAAAGAAAGAGAGTCCGTGTTACAAGTCTGGCCCAACATTTCCTCTCACCTCGTTACCAACGAACATCCCAGGCAAGAGCAAAACTGATCCCTCTATCCGAGAGCCCCCCCTCGGCATTGTAAAGAGACGGCACAACATTATCTCGGTCAAATACGTTATAGACATGCAAAGCCAGGGTATGCTCACCATCGGGCATCAAACTATGCAGATGCTTCATTACACTAATGTCTGTTCGATAATAATTATCAGCGCTTGGCGGTCTACGTGTGCCAAGATAATCACCCTCGGCATAATCGAGCATGACGCGCTCTTTCGCCACCAACTCGATGCCACTGTCTGCAAACTGATAGGCGCCTTCGAGCGTAAACAGCCATTTCGGAAATGCCAGATAATCCGTGCTGGTCTCCTCGTTCTTGCTCTTCACAAAACTGCCCGAACCTCTCAGACGCAACTGCTCAAAGCGCTGCGTGCCTGACAACTCAACACCATAGGATTCGTTGCGCCCGGTATTTACATATTTGTTAAGAGGCGGCGCGCTGGGAACAAGTACGATCCCCTCTTTCCAGCGATTACCGAATACCGTCGCTTCCAGAGTGTAATGCTTGTCATAAAACACGTTCACCCATTCCAGCGTGTCGATCACCTCCGGCTCGATGTCCGGATTCGCCTCAACACCTTGTACGGAACCCAGGCGCTCAATCGCGGTCGGCGCTCTGAACGCATGCCCGTAAAGCAATTTGGTCGTGTAATTTTCTGCAACTTGATAGACCGCACCCAGACGGGGGGAAAGATGCGAATCCAGATCCGAATAGGCGTCCGCGCGCAATCCATAAATAAGCTGCATGCGCTTGTTCAGGAAATTGGTTCTGGCCTGAAACAATGCAAAATCAACGTGACGCTTTGAACCCAGATAAGGATTCGACTGATCAAGTAGTACCACCGAGCCATCCAGAGCGATGCGACTGAACCGGGTGTCGTCGACTTTAAAACGATCACGACCAAATCCAAGCGCCCACTGGGTGTTGTACAACTCTTTCTTGGATTTGACAAAAAGATGCAGGCCGGAACGATGCTCATCCGTTGACTGAAAGAGTTCGTGTGGACAGTAAATCGGGTTCGGGCTGTTATTGGTCGCATTACGACACGGCAAACTGACATTTGGATTGGAAGACAATGTCAGCGAAGTCGGATAGCGCTCATTATCAAACACCCACTGCTGAGTTGATTGCCAGTGATAAAGCTTCGCTTCAAGTGTCAGGTCTGTCCCGATGTCTTGCGCCACGTCCAGCGCCGTCATCCAAAAATCCGATGTTTGTGAAGAGTGCTCTTTATCCTCGGTCAGACTGATTGACTGGAGATCAAAGGTAGCCGGAAGTCTCGCAAAAAACTGCGTTCCCGTGCCCGGAAACTCATCGGACTCAAAGTCATTGATATACGTCGTAAATTTAAAACGCGTCGCCTCCGACGCATCGTAATGCAGCGTGGCGAAGGCACTCAGGTCTTTATATTCGTAATCCCGCGCGGAGGCATAGGTTAAACCGTCACTTGGCGAGGTGTATTGATAAGGCAGATTCTGGTCAGTCTGTCGACTAATCGCCGCACCCGCATTTATTCGGGTTTTCGAGAAACCCTGTGAAACAAAAAGCGATGCATCTTCATAATCCGAATCACTTGCAGTAACGGAGGCTGAAACAGTATCAGTCTCTGATTGTTTTAATTGGCGAGAGATAACCCCGTGAAAAGCATCCGATCCATACAGGGTACTTCCCGGCCCCCGGATAACTTCAACACGTTCCAGATGCGCCAGATTAATTTCGGGCTTGTCGTACAGGGAGGTCGCGAAACTGTAAGTATTGAGAGGCACCCCATCAAGGGTATTCGCCAAGCCGCGCACCGACAGCTCGGTCGCATAACCACGAATAGCGATTGCCTCCGCACCACCCCAGGTAGGATAGGTTGCCACAGAGGGCACGCTTTCCAGGGCATCACTCAAACGTCGCGCACCGGTCTTTTCCCACTGCGTCGCCTCAAGTACAGAAACACTGGAGGCAGCATCAATCTCTGACTCTTCAAACAAGGATGCTGAAGTGACCTTGGTTACCATCAAATCCTTAATCGACAGATCAAATAAAGAATCCGGATGCCCATCCGCATAGCCAAGAGGGCTTGCAAGAGAAGACACGCACAGCAGGATTGCAGGTAAAGGATACCCAGAGGCTTTTACTCTTTTTTTGGGACGAAAATGCATGCGTGTAGCTTGGCTCTTATTCTCTTTCCAGCACTAACAACTGGTGACTTTTATAATGATCAAATTCAATCGTATTTTTAGTATAGACGAATTATTTAACGGCTCGTTTCTTTAAGGCTTCTCGGAATTCTGATCTGAAAAAACG
>DAITOW010000194.1:0-5855 GCA_036833965.1 Oleiphilaceae bacterium | reverse complement strand
GCTATGGGCTGGTTTGAAGCCTTCGTTCTCGCTCTTGTGCAAGGACTCACCGAGTTTTTACCAATCTCAAGTTCAGCGCACCTTATCCTGCCATCGCAAGTGCTTGGTTGGGAAGACCAAGGCTTAGCCTTTGATGTCGCGGTGCATGTCGGAACCCTGTTGGCAATTGTGCTCTACTTCAGGGATGATCTGGTGATGCTGTTGAAGGCATGGTTGGTATCATTGAAAGGGCCTTCAGCGGTTCCTGCTGAAAGTAAGGAGCATGCCCGCTTGGCCTGGTTGATCTTGATTGCGACAGTCCCCGCCGGGCTTGCCGGCGTTTTGTTCAATGATTTTATTTCAGAGCATTTGCGCTCTACGCTGGTGATCGCGAGCACTACGATTGTTTTTGGTCTGCTTCTCTGGTTTTCTGATAGTCATGGGACGCGCACTCGAGCATTGGGTGACATCGATTTAAAGAAAGCTGTATTTATAGGTTTATCACAGGCGCTTGCGCTTATTCCAGGCACGTCACGATCAGGGATTACGATGACAACCGCTTTATTGCTCGGTTTGACTCGTGATGCTGCGGCGAGATTTTCGTTTTTGCTTTCGGTGCCCCTAATTGCGGCAGCGGGCGGGCTTAAAACCAAGGAGTTGCTTGAAACCGGAACAGATGCTCAGCTTCAATTGATTGGTTTCGCTACGCTGGTCGCGTTTATTAGTGCTTTTTTCTGTATACATTTCTTTCTTCGCTTTCTCGAACGAATCGGCTTTATGCCCTTCGTGGTCTATCGTTTGTGTCTAGGTGTTGTATTGCTCGTATTGGCTGTTGCCGCATAGCCAGACTATACATTACACTTGAGTTAACTAACGAACAGTAAATTGTATCCTTTATGCTCATTGGCAATCCCTTAAATAGCTTGCCTCAGCTTCCATCCTCTCCGGGAGGGCAGAAGCAAGCCCCGAAACAGGTTCAACAGGAACTTGAGCGGCCTTCGCAAGAGCAGCAAGCTCGTGTGCCTGTTCAGGAGGTGATTCGGGCAAATGAGTTGCGCCAGACAGAGCGACTGGAAGCATTAAACCGTACCGAAAATCTGTCTCTTAAAAGCCGTGAAGCTATTCAGCAATATCAGAAGACTGAAGAGGCTGGTCGTTCTTTTGATGGTGGCGGATTGCCAGGTGGAGAGCTGCTTGGTATCGACGTTTATGTCTAAACCTTTCTAATACCCCTGTGAGTCCTTCAAAGTCTGTCAATTTTGGTTCAGGGAGTTCGGATTCTGAGAATTCCGGTGCTGATCATGTCGACAGTGGCAGTAGCATTGCTCTTGTCGTCACTGCTTCCAGTCCTGCGGATTTAAAAAGAAGAGCCGAAGAGTTTTCCCGCATGCACGAAGTCCCGATTATAAGCGCTGTTGATACCGGAGTAGCCGGGTATTTTCTAGTTTATGACGAGTCTGGATTGAGCTTGTTGCAAACAGGTAAGGGTGCTCCCGGGCCAATCAGCGCTTCGTTCGTTCAGGGTAAGAATCTGCATAGAATGCGTCATGGTGGTGGGAAGGGGCAGCTCGTAGCAAAGGCGGTGGGTTTAAATAAAGGGGTGCTCCCTCACGTTTTGGATGTGACTGCCGGGCTTGGGCGCGACGCGTTTGTTTTGGCAACATTGGGTTGCCGCGTTGACTTATTTGAGCGTGTTCCAGCCGTAGAGGCGCTTTTGCAGTTCGCCATAGACGAGGCTCGGAATTCCGAAGATTCTCAAGTTGCTGATGCCGCACTGCGAATGAATTTGCGTTTTGGGGATGCATTGAGTTTTCTGCGTGAGGCAAGCGAGCCGGTTGCCGATGTCATCTATCTTGATCCAATGTACCCGGAGCGTAATAAGTCAGCAGCTGTAAAAAAGGAAATGCGCGCCTTCCATGATTTGGTAGGGCAGAATGATGATGACTATTTGCTATTGGAAGAAGCTCTTAAAAAGGCTAGGTATCGGGTTGTGGTTAAACGTCCGCGCAAGGGGAATGCGATCGCTGGTGCGAAACCCTCGTTAGTGCTTGAGGGTAAAAGCTCTCGTTATGATATTTACACGATTCGTCGTCTTGAGGATCTGGCGATCCGCACACCTGCCTAAACAGGCGTACGGAGCCGCCGAACTCATGGCTAGTGGCCTGAAGTTACCTGCAGAATAGCTTGGCGCAGCTCTGCGTTAAGCACAAGCATGGAATCCTCGGCAGCTTTCAGAACCAGTTCGCTGTATTTGAGTTTGCCTTCCTCGTTCTCTTCAAGGATGTGTTTTTCCTTCAGCACCGAGATAAAGTTGCGGAATAGCGTTTTGTCGAAAAATTCAGGCGCATTCAAGCCAAACAGGATAGACATGCGTTCAGCCATTAGCGTGCTGAGCTCCTCCAGTTCCTGCGTGTTCATCGAACCGCTGTCCTTGCGGGTCAGAATCGCAATCACTATGTAATATCGCTCAAGTGTCGGCATGATGAAACTGGCAAGCGTTGAAAGCTTGATGAATTCCGAAGAGCCAATTACCGGGCGCTCCACCTGCTTACCTTGCAGTTTGAGCAGTTTGCTTTCGCTGAGTACATTGAGCCATTCATCAAAAACATGGTCGATTTGTGTGCTGTCCCACTGTAAAAACAATTCTGCCCGAATATATGAGTACACCGAACGGAATATACGGTGGATCTCGGCTCTGCTCATACTTGAGTTGTTGCGCGTAATACAGGCAATCAAAGCCGGAACTGCAAACAGATGTAGCGTATTGTTCCGGTTATAAGTAAGTAAAACAGCGTTTCGATCGCTCAGGGAAATGATGTCACCAAGCTCGTTTTTCTGTCGGCTTAGAAGGCCCATTTCTTCGGTATATTGAATCCACTCCTCTCCGTCGCCTTCCGGGAAAGAGATGTAGTCTGAGTAGGGGAGTTTGCGCAGCATCTCGGCAAAGAAACTGTTCATGTGTGCCAGTTCGGCCGCATCCATAGCTTGTCTATGGGTGGACAAGAGTACGGTTGCTGTAAGGCTTACCGGATTAACAGAGGCGCTGGCGTTGATTCTTACGGCAATCTCCTTTGCGAGATTGCTAACGACGGTGCTGAACCATTCAGGCTTCTGTTCGTCGAGATTCTTAATGTCTTTGATGTCCTCTTTCCAGGTGCTTTGAGCCGAGCTCAGATAGTCATCAAGAATAATCGGCTCACCAAAGTTAAGTCCGACCTTGCCAAAAGATTTCCTTAGATTTTTCAGAGACTTGAAGAGTCCGAAAATAGATTCCTTTTTCTTTTCCTTGCCGCGAAGTTCGCCCATATAGGTGCTGCCCTCAAGGACTTTTTCATAGCCGCAATAAACAGGAATCAGTGCAATCGGCTTCTGCTGATCCTTCAGATAGCTCGTCACGGTCATGGCGACCATGCCGGCTTTTGGAGGTAGCGTGCGTCCGGTTCGGCTTCGCCCGCCTTCTACAAAGTATTCTATGGAATAGCCGCGTTTGAACATGACGTGGATATATTCAGAGAACACTGCAGCGTAGAGGCGATTGCCCTTGAAGCTTCGACGCATAAAGAATGCTCCGCCTCTTCGTAATATGCTGCCCACAACTGGAAGATTCAGGTTTATTCCTGCGGCTATGTGCGGAACCATAATGCCTTCTGCGAAGAGCAGTGAAGAGAGTAATAGATAGTCGATATGGCTTCGATGGCATGGTACGTAAACCACAGCATGATCTTTGGTGATCTCTCGGACCGTGTCGACGTTCCTGGCGTCAATACCTTTGTAAATCTTGTTCCATAGACGGTTAAGGATGCGCTCCAGGAAATGGATGGTCGAAATTTGCAGGTTGGAGGCGATCTCATCACCATATTTTAAAGCCTGCTGGCGTAACTCGGATGGTGATTTTCCGGACTCCTCCGCTTCCTTTTCAATTGCTTCTTTGATGCTTGGCGAATCAACAATCGATTTAACCAGTGTTTGACGGTGGCTTAGATTTGGTCCGATAACCGTTTGTCGTACCCGTCTGAAATGCACACGCAGTATTCGGGCAACCATTCTCTCTGTTCGTTTCGGGTCCTGTTTGCTGTCATTGTAGAGTTCATTCAACGAAATCGGCTTGCTGAATTGAACGTAGGTTCGGCGGCCGTGCAACAAAATGATGAACAGTTTCCTAAAAGGGCTGGCGACTGACCAGTTGTCGGTCAGAAGTAACTGAAGCCAGGACTTGTCTTTTGTAGGTGCGCGTCCCCAGAAGATCGATACAGGTACTATCTGAACGTCGTTCTCTTCGGCTTCTCCTACATAAGAAACGAGCTGCTTCAGGCGGCCTGTGACGGTCGGGCGCTGCTTTCTTTTAAAGAAGCGGCCAAGAGGTTCGTAAAGGAAAAAAAACGATCGTCGAACAGAACCTTTCCCCAAGGGAAGCTTGGTTTGAGAACTAGGAAGGTCGCTTTTTATTGTAGAGTTTTCCAAAACAAGTCGCGCAGAAAATGATCGGTATTGCAGGACATAAATGACCGGCTTTTCCGGATCGAGATTCAGTTCTTTAGGGGTGGCGCCCTTTATTTCCGCACGAACCCATAGAAACAGAATCTTCCTGAATAACGTAAAGAGAAGCGTTGAAAGTTTGAAAAAACGACTCATTTGGAATTCTTGGTTTGTGGAGTTAGTGCCCTAGTTTAGTGCTTGGCTTTGGCTGTCGTAAAGAAAATTTCAGACCGCGAGCCTTTTGAGCGCGCACTTGAACATGACCATGTGGCAAGGTTGGGTCTTCAGCCTTGAACTAGCCTTGCACCGCCCATATAGTCTTGACGTCTGAAGACATGTCTTAAGTGCGCATGCATCTTAGCTGCGCAAACACCTTTATTAACATTCACAAAGAAACGTTGAAGAAAATGATAAGCGTAAAAAATCTCTCTAAGTATTTTGGTGATTTCTGCGCAGTAGACGATGTTTCGTTTGCGGTTCAGCCGGGTGAGATACTCGGCTTTTTAGGCCCAAATGGCGCTGGAAAATCTACCACAATGAAAATGCTGACCGGGTTTTTGAATCCGACCTCAGGAACGGTTGATGTCATGGGCTTTGATGTCGACAAACGTCCCGTCGAAGCCAAACGGCAGCTCGGTTATCTTCCTGAAGGAGCACCCGCCTATGCAGATATGACGGTGAAAGCATCACTGGAATTTGTTGGAAAGATCCGGGGGTTTGCAGGTGCAGAGCTGGAAGAGCGTGTTGCACGTGTTGTTCGTCAGGTTGAGTTGGAAAAAGTACTTGGCAAGCGCGTCGAGACTCTCTCCAAGGGTTATCAGCGGCGTTTAGGCTTGGCTCAGGCGATACTGCATGATCCAAAAGTATTGATCCTGGATGAACCAACGGATGGTTTGGACCCGAATCAAAAGCATCAGGTGCGCGAACTCATTCGCAATCTTTCCAAAGACAAGATCGTTATTGTTTCGACGCACATTCTGGAAGAAGTCAGCGCTGTGTGCACACGAGCAATGATTCTTGCCGAAGGTCGAATTCTGTTTGACGGTACGCCGGAAGAGTTGGCGGCTAAGTCTGAATACCACAATAGCGTGCATATTCATGTTGCAGGCGCAGATGATGCGCTGCGTGAGCAGCTGTCCGAGATTGCCAGTGTAAGTAAGGTTGAGCGAACCGAAGCTGGCGGGCTCAGGGTGCTTTCTTCTGAGAGGACGCCGATATTGGCGGAGGTGAATAGTATTCTGCATGCATCAGGATGTCAGATAGACGAACTGCATGTCGAACAGGGCAAGCTGGACGATGTTTTCCGGACGATTACCGGACGGCAGGAGGTGGCTCGATGAGTGCGTTAAAAGTGATTTTTGGCAGAGAACTTGCGAGTTATTTTGCGACCCCCGTTGCGT
>DAITOW010000193.1:0-5862 GCA_036833965.1 Oleiphilaceae bacterium | reverse complement strand
TCGCAATTTGTCTCGTCTCGGTATCGACTTTTGCTTCCGAAGGAATAACCTCCAATCGAACAGTAGAGTGTTTGGGGCCGCGAATAAGTTCGACCACTTCGTCAAGGCGCCAACCGACCACATCTACCATCTCGCCGTCTTCACCTTGAGCAACACCGACAATGCGATCTGCAGGTCTGAGTTTGCCTTGTTGCTGGGCTGGGCCGCCTGCTATCAAACGCACCACCTTGGTGTATTCGTTATCTGCTTGCAGAACTGCACCGATGCCTTCCAGTGACAAGCTCATATTGATGTTAAAGTTCTCCGAGGAACGAGGAGAGAAGTAATTGGTGTGCGGATCGTAAAGAGTCGTAAATGCATTCATATATGCCTGAAACGCATCTTCGCTTCTGGTCTGCAGAGCTCTCTTTAATTGTGACTGATAACGCGTTCGCAAGGAGGAAGCCGCCTCTTCAAGAGACTTTCCGGAGAGTTTCAGGGAAAGCGCTGCACTTTTGACCCTTTTTCGCCAAATGTCTCGTAAATCGTCTTCGGTCTCTGCCCAGGGCAGATCAGAGCGATCAGAGAGAATGAACTCGTCGTTTTCAAAGCTCATGTCTTTCAGGTCGTTCTTTAACAACTCAATTTTGTAGACAGCGCGTTTGATGACGCGTTCCTGGTATCTGTTATAAATTTTAAAGCCTGGTTCAAGCTGGCCGGTTTTGAGCGCGCCATGCAATCTGGTGCGATATGGCTCAAACTCCTGAATGTCTGATTGAAGAAAATACAGGCGCTGGCTGTCCAGGGATTCGAGATAATGCTCAAAAACGCGCTCGGATAGCGAGCGGTCGATATCCTGTTTTCTGTAGTGGCTCAAAAGCAGTGAGCGGGCAATATGAACACTTGCTTCGCGTTGGGCTTTTTCGGGGGTTAGAGTCGGGGTGGATTGGGCCTGCTCCAGCAAGTCTTCAAGACTTTCCTGGGCAGCGTGAGTAGAGCCGAACGACAACAACGATAGTACGACTAGAACGTTTAAAAATTTCATCACTTCACTCTTTTCACTCATGATCGCTTCAAATTGTATGTTATAGCCCCCATACCCGCCACATAGGTTGCGAAATATTATGAGTAAACGTGCGCTAGGTCGTTTCAGATTTGAAACTTGGTGATGTGTTTCCTACCTTGTATTGTAGTTTTGTATCAATGTTGTTTTGGAACTTCTAGCGCGAGGGAATAGTCATGTCCGTTTTGGATAGTATTTTTAATTACAACGAGCGGTTGATCGTCGAAGAGATGGCGAAGCAATTGTCAGATCAGGAATACACAGATGAGCAGTTGAGTGACATTGCCTGTTTAGCGCTGAACAAAGTGCCGGCAAAGTACATCAAACATAGTGTAGATCGGGCTTTTTATATGAGCATGGAAGAGCGTGTTGCCCTGGAAGAGGGGGTAGCCGAAGCTGTGGAGGAGGCGATCCGGTTTATCAGGGAAGCCGAGCATTAGAGCTCGGAGGGTTTTGCATTGGGCGCGCCAAACACGTTAGTTTAGCGCGCCCTGCCATGATTTACGCTGGTTCGGAGTTAGCTTTCTCTAAAGCAGCCTTCTGAGGTGCTCCAAAGACTGCAGCAATACATTGCTTGATGCGGCTTTCATAGGCATTGCGCATTTGATTGTCGATCAGCATTTCCGCATACCACTCAGTCAGAAGAGTCTCGAGCTGTTCCTCGCGAGTTTGATAGCCTGAGCTGCTCAAGCCTTCTGAAAGCCTGCTGACCTGCAGTTGCATGCGACGCTCCTGGTCCTCTTCCGGCGAGCTGACGCCAGCAGCAACCTCGCATCGAATACAAAGCTCTTTTACAGCGTTCTGGTCAGACAGACCAGCCTTCGATTTATCAAGGTTTTGCCAAAGCGTTTTGAAACTTGATTCCAGCGCCTTGCCAAGGTCGATTTTGCTCGCGAAGTTATCTTTGTGCTCTGCGGTATTGCCTGCCGAAAACGCATTGAACGCGATCTGCGCTTTTCGTTGTGCCTCTTGCCACTTGTCGACAATTTGTTCGAAACCGAGAATCTTCAGCTGGGTTTTGACATGAGCGATGAGCTTGTCGTACTCGTCAAAATAGCGGCCCTTTTCTTTTGCTGGTAAGTCATTGAGTTGTTTGACTTCTTTTCGAAGTGTCGTCAAAGCAGCCTCCGCTTCAGAGGAATTTGCAAACTCGTTAAGTGCCAGATCTTTTGCGGCGACAAGAGCTGCTTTGGCAGCGTCTTTCTGTGCATTTTCTGCTTCTTTCGCTTTCGTTCGAGCGTTGTCACGCTTTTCAAAAATCGCATCACAGGATTTTCTGAACGCTTTCCAGAGTGCACGGTCTTTTTTGTGGTCTGTAATGCCGACCTGTTGCCACTCGTTTTGGAGTTCCTTTGCTCCCTGCATTGCGGAGTTCAGGTCTTCGTGATGGGTCAAGTTTTCGGCCCGGTTTACAATCTCTTGCTTGAGCGCCAGATTGCGTGCCCGCTCGGTGTTGAGTTTTTCGTCCAGTTGCTCGAGTACGACGTTAAATTTCTCTTGCAAAGGCCGGCTTTTCTTGTGGTCGACCGGGTAAGCATCGCGCCATTCCTGTCGAGCCTGACGATTAATTTTCTCAACAGCTTTCCAGTCAGGCTTTTCCCAGTTGTTTTGTTCTACGAAGGCGCTGAGTTCACTCAGTAGTTTTTCGCGTTTTGCGAGATTCGCTTCCTTGAGCTGGCCTTGCTCGGCATAAAATTCCGCACAGGGCTCGAAGGCTTTGTCCGCGGCTGCGGAGAAGCGCTCCCAAAGAGCCTGATCCTGCGATCCGCCCAGCGCTTTCCACTGTTCCTGCAGTGTTTTGATCTTCAACGCTTTTTCTTGAGGATCAAGATGTTGTTCAGCCAGTTGCTCCATCGCTTCACAGAGGCGTTCCTGTTTGGGTGAGGCCGCAAAGCCCTGCCAATCGCGCAGCTCATTTAATTGTGCGTTGCGAAGCTTTAGGCTGGCGGCACACTTGTTCTGGTGACGCTTGTCCATTTCATTGTAAAGCTTGCGCACGGCCTGCATTTGCTTCTTGGATGCACTTAGTTGTTTTTCCTCGAGCATGGCGTCGAGCTTTTCCAGGCTGGCATGGTATTGCTGTTCCAATTCTCTCTGTCGCTGTTCTTCGACTTCTTTGTTTGCTTTGGAGTCGGCAACAAGTTGGCGGGCTTGCTCTATCAAATCTGGTTTGGCGAAGCCTTCGGGCCAATTAATCCTGGCCAGTAGTTTTGTGATGTGCTCGCGTCCATCTTCGGATTCTGCATTTACTGATGCTTCGAGGCTTGCGCTGTTTTGTGTAAGTTTCTGCAGTGCAGTGTGATAACGACGCAGGTCTCCCATGGTCGTTTGGTATGTTTTCTCAGTCGCCTTATCGATCTTTGTTTCTTTTGTGGATTCAATCCAGCGTGTTTCCTGAGTTTTGATAATGGCATCTATCGCAGACACGTCTCGCGCGGAGGCCGGGTTCTTGCGTAGTTGCTCAAGAGTGTCATTCAATGTTCGCAAGGTGCCTGACAGTTCCGAGGCTTCAGCTGAGCTTGTCTCTTCGGCGGAGATGATGTCTTCTGATTCATCTGCAGAGCTTTTTTCAGACGCTGTGTTGGTGGTTGCTCGAGCCTGCGATTGCTCAGCCAGCTGTTTTGCGCGCGTAGCGCATTGTGCAAGCAGAGCCTGATATTCCGTGTTGTTTTCTTCGCTGGCTACTCCCGCAAGGTTTTGCCACTTCTGGGTCAGGTTATCGAGTTTTGCGCTGTAGAGGTTTGTATCCTCGGTATTTGCGTGTTCCTTCAAACTACCAAGTAGCGTCTGCAGATGCGCTTGCTGTGCTTCAATCTGCTTCTTGCGCTCGCGCATTGCAGTGAGCTTGGATTTGGCAATCTGAAAGACATTTTTGTCTTTGGAACGGGCAATCTCCATCACTTGCTGAAGATGCTGTTCGGTTTCAATCAGTTCTGTTGCGGCCTGGCGGACTCGGCTCAGATTTGCTTTGCTGGCGATAGCGAACAGAGCCTGTTCGTTTTGCAGTCTCGCCAGTCCGTTCATAAAGTCAATTTGAGATTCGGAAGCGATGATGATTTCCGCAAGTAGTTGATCATCCTGAATCAAATCAAAAAGGTTCAAGCCAAGTTGCTTGACTTGCTCGGAAGTTACTTCCAGGGCGTAGGCCCGGTCTTCCTGCTTGAGCTCAGAGTAGTGTTTGATGATCGTTGCCGGATCAGCAAGTCTTTTGAGTGCTGCTTGCCTGACTGAGGCGGCACTATCGTCAACCATTAGTCGGGTGAGTATTTGCTGATGTTCGTTGTTAGAAGGGTCGAGATCAGCAATCGCGTTCTTGCGAACTTCCACTGAAGAATTTTGCCACTTCGGTTTGAAGAGTTTGGATAAAAAACTGGCCATGAGAATTCCTGTTTTCGAGCGCGAAATGGTGATGATTCGCGATAGTCTTTGTTCTTGTGTACTTGGTTTGCGCGTGTTTTTATTGGTCGTATCGCGCAGCAGATCATTAGTTTACTCTTGAATTTGCACACAAAGAAGCGTTTATTTATAGACTCTTCTATTGCCCCTTTGAGAGTGCCCAAGTGACTGATTCAGAAGACAGGGAGTTGAGGTCGGAGTTAAAGCGCAAGGCGCTGGATCTGCTTTCCCGACGAGAACATTCAAACCATGAAATGATCGAGAAGTTGCGTCGCCATGCGCCGGATGCTGAACAGGAGGTGTTCGATGAGCTGGTTTCGGAGTTAATTGATCTGGGCTACTTGTCGGAATCACGTTATGCCGAGATGCTTGTCCGTTCCCGTATTGCAAAGGGCTATGGGCCTTCAAGGGTCAGGCAAGAGTTACAGCAAAAGCGGGTAGATGGCGAAGTGATTGGACTTTCGCTTGAGGCTTGCGAGGTTGACTGGTTTGACTTGGCCAAACAGGTCAGGGAGCGGCGTTTTGGTTTGTCAGAGATTGGAGATGACCAAAAGCTTCGCGCCAAACAGCAGCGTTTTCTTTACAGCCGGGGCTTTAGTTCTGATCAAATCCAATATGCAATGTCTTGTGCTGACTAAAGTCGAAAGACGATTACTGCTCGGGCAAATGTTCCTTGATGATTTCAAACAACTCAGGACGATTATGTTTGATTTCTTCATTGCTCAAACCTTCGAGTGAATGAGGGTATTTGAGCCACTCCGTGGTTTCATGCAGGTAAAAGTCCGGCACGATGTCGGTTTGGTTTCGTGAAGGCTTGTAGTAAGGCACTGCGACCTTTATTTGGGATGGGGTGTTTCTGCGCGCATGACTTTGCAGATGCTCGATGACAGCTTTGATCGTATGGCCCGTGTCGAATACGTCATCGACGATAAGTAGTCGATCAGTATGTTGCACGTGCTTGATCAGATAGCTCATGCCGTGAATTCGGATTTCTGAAGATCTGCCATCAATGCCGGAATAGGATGAGGTTCGAATAGCGATATGGTCGGTTTCAATGCCGTGGTATTCAAGCAGTTCCTGAACGGCTGTGCCAATGGGTGTACCACCCCGCCATAGCGCGATAATGATGCTGGGACGGAAGCCGGAATCAAGAATCTGTGCTCCCAGACGAAAGGAATCTTCGAGGAGTTGTTGTGCCCCGATGTAGGTCTTGTTAGCCAAAATTGCTGTCTCTGCTGTGGCGTTCTCTGGCGTTAGATATTTACTTTTTAAACAAGTTTTTGCAAGCTGCGGCTTCCTTTCAAAGTGATTTACCGGATTGAGATGAATTCAAGCGATCAAGCGCACGTTGAGAAAAAGCATTTTATTCAGGAACAGACTCTGGTTGAGGATAGTTACCGTCTGGCTTTGAAAATATATGAGAG
>DAITOW010000192.1:0-5890 GCA_036833965.1 Oleiphilaceae bacterium | reverse complement strand
CAAGAAGGCGCTTATTCCTTATATCACTGGCGGAGATCCCCGGCCTGAATGGACCGAGTCTTTGATGCACTCTCTGGTAGAGAATGGAGCAGACATTATTGAATTGGGTGTTCCGTTTTCTGATCCAATGGCTGACGGGCCGGTAATTCAATTGGCATGTGAAAGAGCGCTGGCGCATAACACTTCTTTGCGAGATCTCTTGGAAATAGTGCGGCAATTCCGAAAGAAGAATGCCGAAACGCCGGTAGTTTTAATGGGTTATTTGAACCCAGTGGAAAGGATGGGCATAGAGAACTTTCTTGATGCTGCAGCAGACGCTGGGGTAGATGGGGTGCTTACAGTGGATTTGCCACCAGAGGAGGCAGATTGGTTTGCGCCAATGGTTGCAGAGCGTAACCTTGATCTCATTTTTTTAATCGCTCCTACGACCACCGATGAGCGTATCCGAAGCATTTGTGAGCATAGCAGTGGTTATGTTTATTATGTTTCCGTCAAAGGCGTTACAGGTTCTGCTGCATTGAGCGCTTCGGAAGTAGCGGATAAGGTCGCAAATATCCGGAGAATTGCTGATATACCGGTGGGAGTCGGTTTCGGGATTAGTGATGCCGAATCTGCACGAGCCATTTCTGAAGTGTCCGATGGTGTAATCGTCGGGAGTGTCCTCGTCAATATCATTAAAGAAAATCAAGACGACTTGTCTGCGATAAAAGATAAGCTAGGATCTATGCTATCTTCCATGCGTCATGCGATGGATGCTTAATGCAATGCGGGAAAATCTAGATAATGAGTAGTTGGCTCGACCGAATTAAACCCAGTTCGATCCGATCCGAGTCAAAGACTCGGGGCAGCATACCCGAGGGTGTTTGGAAAAAATGTCCTAAGTGCAGTGCCGCACTCTATCTCCCTGAGTTGAAGAAAAATCTGGATGTTTGTCCGAAATGTGACCATCACTTGAGGGTCAATGCCCGCAGACGAGCAGAATTGTTTCTCGATGAGGGTTATGAAGAGCTTGTGCCCGGCCTGTCTCCCGATGATCGTTTGAAATTCAGAGACACCAAGAAATACAAGGATCGCTTAGCAGTAGCCCAGAAAGAGACGGGCGAAAAAGATGCGTTATTGGTTTTCAAGGGTGCAGTTTCTGGCTGTGAAGTTGTGATTGTGGCATTCGAATTCAACTTCATGGGCGGCTCAATGGGTTCGGTTGTTGGCGAGAAGTTTGTTCAAGCTGTCAATTGCTGTCTTGAAGAGCGACGTTCGCTTGTCTGCTTCAGTGCGAGCGGCGGCGCTAGAATGCAGGAAGCATTGATCTCTTTGATGCAAATGGCCAAGACCTCAGCGGCACTGGAAAAGCTGAAAGAGTCCGGATTGCCCTATATCTCCGTAATGACCGACCCGGTATTTGGTGGTGTTTCTGCCAGTTTGGCAATGCTTGGTGATGTTAACGTTGCCGAACCTAATGCCTTGATAGGCTTTGCCGGTCCGCGAGTGATTGAGCAGACGGTCAGGGAGAAGCTCCCGGAAGGTTTCCAGCGAAGCGAATTCCTTCTCGATCATGGTGCGATTGATATGATCGTACACCGCTCCCTGATGCGTTCCAAAATCGCATCTTTGCTTTCAAAACTTACTATCAAGGAGCTGACAGCGGCTCCTGATCATCGCCGTGTCGAGCCGTCAGATAGTGACCATGACACTCGCGAACCTGAAGAGGAATAGAGATCTGCCGTGACGCTCAGCGACTGGTTAAGCGATCTTGAACAGCGACATCCCACAGAAATAGAGCTTGGTCTGGATCGTGTGCGCTTGGTCTTTGAGCGTCTTGATTTGGCGGGCAAAATGCCCTTCAGCATTATTGTGGCCGGAACAAACGGTAAAGGCAGTACGCTGCAGGGCATAGCTAATGGTCTTTCGGCCTTGAACTTACAAGTCGGAACCTATACTTCTCCCCATTTATATCGGTTTAATGAGCGAGTCTGTCTTAATGGAGAACCCGTTGATGATGGCTTGCTTGTTTGGGCGTTTGAGTGTGTTGAGCGTGCGCGCGAGGATGTCTCCTTAACCTATTTTGAGTTTACGACGCTGGCCGCTTTTGTGATCTTTCAGAAAGGTTTTGAAGCGGGTAATCTGGATGCAATCGTTTGTGAGGTTGGTCTGGGCGGGCGACTTGATGCCGTCAATATATTGGATGGCGATGTATCGATCGTTTCAAGTATCGGCCTTGATCATCAGGAATGGCTTGGAGATACGCTGGAAAAAATCGCTCGGGAGAAATCCGGCGTTTTTCGTGTCTCTAAGCCGGCACTTGTAGGTGAAAGTTTTCCTCAATCTGTATTGGATGACCTAGATCGTCAGGGTTTTTCAATGACGGCGTTTGGAAAAGATTTTGGCCTCTATCGCCACCTTAATGACACCTATACATTCAACGCCCTATCTGGTGCGCTTGAGCTAAACCCGTGTCTTACCAATAGTTTACCGAAGAATAACCTCTGTCTTGCCATGCAGGCGTGTATCATTGCACTTGAGTCTAATGAAGCCTGGCCAGATGATTTTACAAGTTTGTCCGTATGTGCGCGAGCGATTGCCAATACCAGTGTTGCGGGGCGGTTACAGTATGTCTGTGATGACCCGGTAACCCTCTTTGATGTTGCGCATAATGAGCCTGCAGCGGCCTTCTTGTCTGCGCACCTTTCAGAGCAGCATGCCAACATGCAGGTAAAGGCTGTATTTTCTTGCTTGAAGGATAAAGATATCCGTGCGATTGTGCATTGTATGAGCCCAGCGGTTAATGAGTGGTTTATCGCTCTGTTAGAAGGGTCGCGAGCAATGCCTGTGCGTGAAATAGCGCAGGAGCTTAAAGCGGTTGGTGCGAGGGTGAGTTGCTTTGAGGATTTGAAGGATGCTTTTGAAGAGGCATCGAAGAAGGCTCGGGATGAGGATGCAATGGTACTGGCTTTTGGTTCTTTTTACGTTCTTGAAGCAATAGGGGAAAGGACGCTAAACAAATGAGTGAAACAGTTGATATTTTAAAGCAGCGCCTTGTCGGTGCCTTCGTTATATTATCCCTGGCGGTAATATTTTTACCGATGTTGTTCGATAAGCCTCATCGGGAGGGCGCGGCAGCCGTCGAACAGGTTCCGCCTCGACCAATGCGGGAAACCGTTGTTATTTCTAAGCCGCGCGCTTCAGACTACGAGAAGCGTACCGTTGAGTCGGAAGTTGCGAATTCAAAGTTGCCTCAGCTTGTACCTGCGCAGATTGCAACGCAGAGCGCTGGGCAGGAGCAGGAGCAGGAGCCCAAGCCCAAGCCAGCAGATGTCGCAAGTGACTCTTCCCGGATCGCTTCGGTAGATACGCAGGAAAAGACGGAAGATAAAGTGGAATCCGGGTCTTCTGTTGAGCCTGTTAAAGAAAGTCCGCGTGCGGTTGAGGAAAAAGTTTATAACAATGTCTGGATGGTGCAGTTAGGAACTTTTTCAAAAAAAGAGAATGCTTACGCCCTGCGTGACAGATTACGCGCCTTGGGTATAGAGGGACATACGAAACCAATCAAGTCTGGTACTGCGGTTCGGGTGTTTGCCGGACCTTTTGTGACCAAGAAAGAGGCGCTGCGTATCAAGCGTAAAGTTGATGCAGAGTTCAAGGTAGACAGTCTGGTTGTCTTTTTTGAAGCCTAATCTTGACCGTTTGGTTATCTTAAGTTGCTGTTATTGAACAAAAAAATAGTCGATTTGCTGTTGTTTATATAGGGATTGTTGGGTGTGTTTGTTATGATGCGCGCGAATTTTGATCCCTGGCAGAATCTTTGGGGGAAGCGTGATTGAGCTTAATTGGGCAGATTGGACTCTACTGGGAATCATTGCCTTTTCAAGCCTGGTGAGTGTGATGCGCGGTTTTACGCGTGAGGCGATTTCGCTGATTATTTGGTTGGTTGCCTTTGTGGTAGCCAGGAGTTTTCAGCCGGAAGCGCAAATTTTGCTTGCGCCGTATATCGAAGATTTGATGATGCTCTCTGTCGCCGCATTCGCGTTGCTCTTTGTGTCGACGCTTGTTTTTGGCGCGATACTTGGCCGGCTTGCATCTTTTCTGATTAAGATAACCGGCCTAACTACGCTCGATCGTGTCCTGGGTATCGGTTTCGGAATGGCGCGGGGTCTTGTGTTGTGCGTCGTGATTGTTGCAGTGATTCGATACACTCCCTGGTCTGGTCAGGATTGGTGGTCAGATTCGCTCGTTATTGAACAGCTCACTGTACTTGAGTACTGGACCAGATCGGTATTTGCTTCTGGTGGGCAAGATATTTCATCGGCTTTAGCCAACGCCAAGTTGTGAGGAAATAATTCCATGTGCGGTATTGTCGGTATCGTTGGAAAATCCAACGTAAACCAAATCTTGTTTGACGCGCTTACGGTTCTGCAGCATCGCGGACAAGACGCTGCGGGTATAGTGACGTGTCAGGATGACCGCTTTTATCTTCGTAAGGACAACGGTCTCGTGCGAGACGTTTTCCGAACCCGGCACATGCGTCGGTTGCAGGGGAATGTTGGTATTGGGCACGTGCGTTACCCGACGGCAGGATCTTCAAGTTCGGCCGAAGCTCAGCCTTTCTATGTGAATTCTCCCTATGGCATTACGCTTGCGCACAACGGTAATTTAACCAATACCATAGAATTGAGCGATGGCGTCCTGAAGTCTGATTTGCGGCATATCAATACCAACTCTGACTCGGAAATATTGTTGAATGTCCTTGCGCATGAATTGCAGAAGCAGGGGCGAATGATTCCAACCGAAGTAGAAATTTTCGAAGCGGTAAAGCAGGTGCACAAGCGCGTAAAGGGTGCTTATGCAGTGATCGCAATGATTACCGGATACGGCGTTCTGGCCTTTCGGGATCCATTTGGTATTCGTCCGGCCTGTTTTGGCAAGAGAGAAACGGCAAATGGTACCGAGTATATGGTTGCATCAGAGAGCGTAGCCTTGGACGCTGCAGGGTTTCAGCTGGTTCGGGACATTGAGCCAGGAGAGGCGATTTACATTCAGAATGATGGAGTCCTGCATACGCAGCAGTGTGCTGAGTCGCCTCAATTGAACCCCTGTATTTTTGAGTACGTGTATTTTGCACGGCCTGACTCAATGATTGATGATGTTTCTGTTTACAAGGCCCGTTTACGAATGGGGACTACCTTGGCCAAGAAAGTTCTGCTGCTTAAGCCAGATCACGATATTGATGTGGTTATTCCTATTCCGGATACTAGCCGTACCAGTGCTATGGAAATGGCGAACGAGTTGGGAGTGAAGTATCGGGAAGGTTTTATTAAGAATCGATACATCGGGCGGACTTTTATCATGCCCGGGCAAAGCGAGCGCAAGAAATCTGTTCGTCAGAAGCTCAACCCTATTGGTCCTGAGTTCCAGGGGAAAAATGTCATGCTCGTTGATGATTCGATCGTCCGTGGCACGACCTGTAATGAAATTATTCAAATGGCTCGTGATGCCGGAGCCAAGCGCGTGTACTTTGCATCGGCTGCTCCTGCAGTAAGATTTCCGAACGTTTATGGTATCGATATGCCGGCGGCAAATGAACTGATTGCTCATGGTCGTACCGAAGAGGAAGTGGGTAAGCTGATTGGTGCTGACTGGTTGGTGTATCAGGATCTTGAAGATCTGGTTGATGCGGTCAGTGTGGGGAATCCCAAAGTGAAGCAATTCGACTGCTCGGTATTTGATGGACACTATGTTACCGGTGACATTGACGCAGACTATCTTGATAGACTTGAGCGAAGCAGAAATGATGAAAGCAAGTCGAAAGTAGAGATTGAAGGCGAAGAGCAGTTGAGCCTGCATAATGCCGACTAGAAAAGAACCCTGAGATCACATATGCCAAAAAGCAAAACGA